>CAZBQH010000478.1:0-3336 GCA_964493915.1 uncultured Nitrospiraceae bacterium | reverse complement strand
CCCGCCCCGTCCCCGGGGGGCCCGGCTGGCGCGACACGCCCGAAAGGCGCAGCTTCATCTTCCACCACGGGTCGCCGCCTCCCGGCGGGAAGGGAATCCACTCCCATTGAGGAAGTCCCGGAATCCGCTCATCCTGAGAAATCGCAACGTCTTTCGTCGCTGCCGTCTCGGCTGCCTTGTCTTGTTCCGAGTCGGAGTTCCAGAACTTGAGGCCCTCGGGCATCATTGGAAAATCGCTGAAACTCTGGATACCGCCCTCGGCGCCCACTTCAGGCGGATTGAACAGGTTGTCGCCGTTGGTGTCGTGGTAAACCCAGACGCCGTTGTACGAGAAATCGATCCCGTACACCGGCGTTACGGTCACGCTGTAGGCATCGCCCCAATGCGTTTCTGTCAACGTATCCAACGCCTGGCGTGCATCAAAGCCGCCATTGCCGGGCGGTCCATAGGGATCCGCTCCGATATCGGTTAACACGACGTTCACCTCGAGCAAATCAGCCGGCTTAGGATACTCGTCAAGCACTCGACCCGAGTCTTCATCGGTTCGCACAAACGTGTTCGTGCACTCGGCGTTGATTCCGAGCACGGGTATCCATTGCTCGATCTCCGTAAGCTTGCGCAGGTTCAGCCATTCGCCCGACACAATGTCAAAGAGCTCTCCCGGTACATCATAACGGGGCCGGGTGTTCTCGGCCGTAGGCGTGTATTCCTTGTGCGGCCAATTCCATGCGTTGGCGAAACGGACCTCATAGTCCTCGTAGAGGCTGCCTGTGACATCCCACACGGCGAAGCTTGACGCTAAAGACACCTCCTCAGCGAGGATGTCGGGCGGCGCTGCGTAAAAATCGGGGCTGTAGCTGTCCTGAGGCGAACCATCGTCATCGATCGGGAAAGGATGCATCCGTGCGAACGGAACCATGTAACTCAGGGTGTTCGTATTCGTCCAGAGCCTGCTGGTACGCACCGCAAGGATGTAAGACTGGACGATGCCGCCGTTCGGCATAAGCCATTCGGGGTCGCTCAGGTTCCCATCGCCAATCAAGTCGACGTCATAAGTCCACCCGGCTCTTCCATCGACCGAACCGAACGTCACCGTGGCGAACTGGCCCGCGCCCGCTGCTGTGGCGTCTCCGTAGGGGTCCCAGATGAAAGGCGTGCCGTCCGGCCTGGTGAAGATCTGGTCGAGGTCGTCCAATACGCCGTCGCGTTCGTCCTCCGTGCCGCCTTCGAGAAACAGGCCATACTCTTCAATATGTTCGAGCGGAGGCGGCGAAATGGTCACGTCATAGGCGCGATCGAGCGGGGCGATCGGGGCGCCCGCGGTGTGGTAAATGAAGTTGCGCAGGATGCGCGGCGCAGGATTCTCCGGGTCATAGGACATCCGGATGTTCATCAGGGGGACCCAGTTGCCCAATGGGAGCAGACAGTGACTGTCCTGGACGAGGTTTTCGACCGAGAAATCGGCCGTGTTCTCGTCGGCGGCTTCATCCGAACCCACAATGATCCGGTGAAATTCGTCCGAACCCTCGAGGGTCCTGGTCGCCGTGATCTCGTCATCGTCCGGATCCTCGGGGTCGCCAGCATCGCCGAATTGGACGGTCCACCGTACATCGTAGACCCCGTCGTTCTGGTAGGTATGGGGCAGTTGTTGCGGCGGGGCGTTCGGGTCTGCGAGGGTAAGCTCGGTAATCGGCGAGAAATCGTCCCAGTCGATGCTCCAGCGGATAGGCTGCTCACTTGGTCCTGAACCGACGGAATAATCTGTGAAAAACACCGTTAACGGCGCCTCGTCGGCCTGCCGGGGCTCAGCCTTGAACTCGGCGAAGGGCGGCTCCAGCACCTCGATCATGGTCGACTTGAAGACTTGGACTTGCTCGCCTTCGATTTGGTCCGTGATAGTCAGACTAACATCGTAGGCGCCAAGCTCGTTGTACGTGTGCGTGACCTGTTGCTGCCCCTGGACCGTCAGCGCGCTTCCGTCGCCGAAATCCCATTGATAGATATGGGTGGGTAGAGCCGTCTCGACCGTCGCGGTAAAGGTTACCGTCTGGCCAGGGGCGATCCGGTACCTGTCTGAGTCGAAGTCGGCTTCGCCAATCTGAGCAAAGGCCGCAGGACAGGCCAAGAGAAGGGTCACGAACACAATAGACGCCGCCAGGAACTTGCTAGCTCTTAACATGGGTTTCACTCTCGCTACCTCCGGCAGGAAAGCAACTGCGCCAGCATGCCCTGAAAGCGCACAGCAGGCGCTCGTCGCAGCTTCGCTTACCTCAACTCCCGTTGTGACGCAGTACGGGGCCGTCACGTTATGCACGCCGCCCGCACCCCCAAACCCTTTCGGCAGGTTCAACACCCAAAGTCACGGGCTCTCCTTACTTGTCCGGCCCGGCCCCGCCTTGGTGTTCACTTAGAAACGCCTATTCTGTTCGGCACACCACGCAAAAACGAGCAGAATCCTTATAACACAGCGTCCCGTCTGTGTCAATAAAGATCAGGTGCGCAATTCACGACGTTCCATAAGGTTAAGCACCTTGTGCCGTGTCCGCGGGTGGCCGCTTGCATTTCGTATCCACCTTACAATCCCCCAAGGCTTCTATCACATGCAGACCCAAACGCCTCCAAACACGGAAATACCTTGAGAGAACTACCCCGACACGCACCTTATCCCGTACCCATATCCTGCACTATTGTGCCACAAACGCGATCGCAATTGCGTCACTTGCAGCATGCGGCATGCCGTCCCTCTGCCGCATCGAACTCCGAATACAAAGAGTAATAAGCAGCATAGTTGCCCAAAACCTTCTTCACAAAGCTTTTCGTTTCAGCAAAAGGAATAGAGTCCGTGAAGGATTCCATATCCGCCGCTTCTGTTTTGCGCCACTTGTCCACGTTCCCCGGACCCGCGTTATATGAGGCCGCCGCGTAGACCAGGTTTCCGTCAGAGCGTTCCACCATCCGCATCAGGTAGTAGGCGCCCAGTCGTAAGGAAACAACAGGATTTTCGAGCCGTTCGACATGCCCCACCGAAACAGCGGGCTCAACTTGCGCCAGCCACTTGGCCGTAGCAGGCATGACCTGCATCACCCCCGTTGCACCCGCGTGCGAGGTAAGCGCCGGCCTGAACGTGCTCTCCTGCCGCGCGACGGCAAGGATCAAATACGGGTCAAGTCCTGTCTCGCGCGCGATGGCTTGCACCTCTGGCCAATAGGCTTTTGGATATAAGACGTGCCACCGCGCGGCCCTCGCAACGCCTTCAGGTTCGCTTGCGAGATCTCTGTATAACCATTCCATGGCGGAATAAGCGATCCCGCATTCGCCTACCAACTGATAAAGTCT
>CAZBQH010000477.1:0-34809 GCA_964493915.1 uncultured Nitrospiraceae bacterium | reverse complement strand
TGGGACCGCGTCCAGACCGACGCAGGCGTGCTCTGCCACATCTGCGCCAACCTGGCAGGCGCTTCCACCAAACCGGCCGCCGCGGAGCCCGCTGCGCTGCCGGCCTATCCTGACATGGCAGGCAAGAACATCGAGTATGAGACGTGGCGCGAACCGGGTTGGCGCCCGCCCGAAGAAAAGCCACCGGAGAAGGGCGGCCGCTGGACGCTGGACCGAAAGGCGCTGGCCGAGAAGTTCAGGCAGCACCCCGCGCAGTGGACCTTCGCGGGAGTCGCCCTCGTGCTCATGCTGGGCATCCTGCTGTTCTGGCCCTCAGGCGGCAAAGAGAGCCATGAGACGGTTACGAGGAACGTGAAGGAGCTGTCGTACGCGGCATATTACTTCGTCTCTGCAGTAGACTTGCTTTTCCCCCTGTTCATGCGGGGTCTGACAATCTACCTGACGCTCCACTTTACGCAGAAACTGCCCAATGACACTTTCGGGAAAAACCTGGTCGCGGTCGGCATCCTCGCCCTGCCGGTTTGGGGATTGGAGTTCGTTCCGGGCATTGGATGGGCCCTCGCGGTTCTTGCGATGCTGTACATTTGGGTAGCCGTATTCGACTTCAGCCTGTCGGACCTGCTTGTCTGGCTCCTGGTGGCCTTCATCATGGGTATGCTCGGTTCAGGACTTGGGGCCTTGGTGATGGGTGGCCTCGAACTGATCCTGACCTAAGGGATCGCCAGGGTGCGCTGTTCCTGGGCGGCGCGGTAGGCAAGCAAGATCATCTCGAGAGCGTCGCAGGCGGCCTCGGGGCCGTACTCGGGTTCAGCCTTTCCCATGACGCAATCCAGAAAATGGTTGAGGGCCGCCGACTCGCTTCCCGCCCAATACTGGGGCATTGGTTCGACTGGCAACGGCTGGAGCGGCGCCTTGTTGCGGCGCTCGAGGAGGGGCTCGGGATCTCCGGGGAGAACGTGCAGCGAAGCGTCAGAAAAGTAGATGCGCTTGTCCTCGCGCCACGGGTCAGGTACGGCAGAGTACGACACCACAATATCCACCAGCAGCGTGTCGTATCCAAACGTGACCGCCACATTGTCGTCCGCCTTGTTCTCGGGCTCGACCATAAAACGGCCCCATTGACAACTCACCTTGCGGGGTTTGCCGAACCACCAAAGAACAAGGTCCACCACATGCGTGCCGGTGTCCATTAACGCGCCGCCACCGGCACGGTCCCATGTGCCCTTCCAGTGATCGGGCCTGTTCATCCGGGCAAACTCGTCGCCAATCACGTGGGCAAGAGCGAGGAAGGGACGGCCGTAACGCCCGTCATCGAGGGCGGCCTTCACGTAGCCATGGGGCGGATAGAACCGCTCGTTAAGGATGACATAGAACCGCCGCCGTTTTTCCTTGGCCCGGCACACCATGCGGCCTGCCTGTTCCATGTTCATAGCGATAGGTTTTTCGAGGATAACGTCTTTGCCCGCATCGAACGCTGCCAGCACGGCCTCCTCATGAAGATAGTGCGGCAGACAGATAAACACGGCATCGACGTCATTGCGATCAAGCAGACGCTCATAACGGTCAAAAAGCGCCGAGCACTTCAGAATCTTGCCTAAGGCATCACGGTTCTCAGCGACGGGGTCCGCCACAGCGGTCACACGGACATCGCCGCGTTCTTTGAGAGTGGATGCGTGTGCCCCTTGCACCACCGCACCCGCGCCTAACATGCCAAGTCGCAGCATGAGCGTGTTTCTCCTTACGATCACGGAACTATTCTAGGAACAGCTAGTCTTGCTTCGAAAGCAGGGCTTTTGCATCAGCGATGGAACGTCGGGCCGCCTCGATGGTGTCGCCCTTGAGAACCAGGTCATGATAGGTGAACGACTCGAACTCGATGGACAGCCAGCCCTCGTAGCGAATCTCTTCGAGAGCCTGCACCATGGCTCGCCAATCAACGCATCCCTCGCCCAGGAAGGGGAACAGAAACAGACCTTCAACCTGCGTGCCTGCAGCGTCCTTGAGATGAATGTGGTGGATTCGCTCCTTCCCCCATTGCCGTACAAGCCAGCCTGTGTCGAGATTGCCCTTAAGCGCATCGTGACTCGGGTCGAAGTTGACGCCGAGACGCGGGCTGTTGAAACGGTCGATGAGAGGACGTGTCGTATAGTAGTCGTTGGACAGGTGGAGCAACACCCCTTCGACGGCGCCATTGACGCCGTACTGCTCGAGGGCGGGGACTATTTCGCTAAAGGCGTCCAGGACCATGTCCCAAGCGGCGCCCTCCGAAATGTCTCTAGGGATACGCGGCGCCTCGGGATCCCAAAACGCGGGCCCAGTGAACAGGTTCACCGTGGAAACGCCAAGCTCGCCGCAGGCCTGAATGCCCTCGAGGGTAAGGGCAATGCGGTCGCGCCGGGCGGGTTCCGCCAGACAGACATAGTCCTGCTGAATAACCAGCTCGCTTATGGACAGGCCTGCATCTTTCGTCGCAGTCACGACTTCTTCGAGAGCGGCGTGGTTCATGGTCCTCGGATTAAAGTGAGCCAAGGTCCATTCGACAGCGTTGTAACCCAGTTCTTTCAGGGTCTTGGCCGCTTCCGGCGCCGACATACGCGAAAAACCGAGGGAAGCCAGAAATCCGATCCGATCCTCTAGCAAGGTTCCTCCTTCCGTTTCCTTCAACCTGAGGGGCCAAACGCGCGCAACTTGCGTCCACGGTTGGGATGCACCACTATAGTGAAACGATATGTCATCATCAACCGATGCAAGAACGCCTATCCGGCGATCAGGTGCGCATGATGCTTGTGGACGGGATGGACGGTATAGACAAGAGGAGTATTCGGCATCGCGCGTGCGCGCATATTGAAACATGGTCATGAACCCTTTTTGGCATCAGCATGACTAACAGAAAGGCTCCTCCAATGACGTACGGAATTCTGGCTGCTGCACTTGCGGGATGTTTGTGTCTTGCCCAAGGCGCCGCCTCAGAACATCTGCAGGCCGCTATAGCTATAGACCCGTCCCGCATGGAATGGATGAAGCGCGCAGAGATGCTCCAGGGCCCCCTGGAACAAGCAGGCTACGACGCCTCGGTGCTGGACCTGGACGGCCTATGCTCGGCAGAGCGCTTGTCGCCGGAAACACTCGACCTCCTTGTGCTGCCCGACGCCGGAACTTTGCCGGTGGACGCTGCTGGACCCCTAAGGGCGTTTCTTGAAGGCGGCGGCAACCTCATCGTGTTCAATCCGCCTCTGTGGCAAAAAGCGCTCGTGAAGGATAACGGCACATGGGTCGACAGCGAGACGCTGCGCGACAGGATGGACGCGTCCCTGCTCTCCCACATCGTGTTTGATTTCGCGGAGCAGGATCTCGAAACATGGCAACGGGGAAGCAACGAGATGTCCACCGCCGTCATCTATGAGAAGGCCGAGGGTCAGCCTAAGCCCATCGGCACGGCGTTGCACGCGGACCTCGCTTTCGTCAACGGCTGGGACGTGTTCACCCGCAGCAATCTATCGAGGCCTTTCCCCGACGCCAACACGCTCACAGTGTTCTATGCCAAGGGCAGCGATAAGACGAAACGCCTCGCCATTGAATGGGAGGAACAGGACGGGTCACGCTGGATTGCGACTGTTCCTTTGACCGCTGAATGGCGGCAATACATTCTTGCACCGGAGGACTTCAAGTTCTGGGAAAGCGTGCCCAGCCGAGCGAACGACCCCTTCCGGCCTGAAAACGCCGCCCGTTTCAGCGTCGGCGTCTCGAAATCTCATACCCAACTTGACGACGGCCCCCAGGAGTACTGGATGGGGCCGGTGGGCACGGCCTCGATAACACCCGCTCACGAGCGGATGCTCGCCGCGACGCGCCTGCCTGAGACGTTGACGAGGCAACAGCCCTCGGCCCTGTTCCCGGGTCTGGACGGCATCTACCCTGCCTACAAGGTCTTTGAATGCCGCGACGTGGCCACGCTCGAGGTATCCCCTGCTCAGTCCGTCCTTTCGCCTATCGATCTGGACGTTCCCGACAGGGTCTGCTCGATCCAGCCGCGTCCCGGTGCGGGCGGATTCGACAAGGGGCGGGAGTGGCGTTGGTTACCGCTGGTTCAGGCGTGGTCGGCTGGCGGCACGTGGCGCGGCGCGCCAGCTGCCTTGATTGTCCATGGCCAAGGCACCTACCAGGGCGGGGTCTGGGCCACATTCTGCGGTGACGCCTGGTTTCGAGCGGATGCGGCCGCTGCGTGCGTCCGCGACGTGGCCGTCGGCATGGCGCACGGCGTGTACTTGATCGACGGCGGCGCCAACTACTACACGTACTTTGACGACCAGGTTGTCACGTTAGGCGCCCGCGTGGCCAACACTGGAAGAACCATGCAAGACGACCTTCAGGTGCGCATCGAACTCACCGATGAAGACACCGGGCGCAGTGCATTACAATTGGAATTCCCTCTCACCCTGAAGCCCGGCGAGATGCAGTCGGTCTCGGAACCGTTCCAGCCTGCCGCTTGGCCCGCAAAGGGCTATCGCGTCGACGTCGAGCTCGTTGCCAACGGAAAGGTGGTAGACCGGGCCGGGCACGAGGTTCATGTATGGCGGCCCAAGGCAGCAAAGCAGTTCGTATCGGTTCGCGACGGCCATTTTGAAATTGACGGCCAACTTTGGCGGCCCCATGGCGTGAACTACATGCCCTCCTCGGGAATTGGCACGGAAGACGGTCTGTATTTCGAACACTGGATGGGCGCGCGGTCGTATGACCCGGATATCATCGAGCGCGATCTGGAGCACGTAAAAGACATGGGCCTCGACGCCGTCAGCATCTTTATTCATCGGGACTCGCTTGAGGCGCAGAACCTGCTTGATCTTTTGCGCCGGCTCGACGCGATGGGGCTTAAGGCAAACCTGTCGCTGCGGCCTGGCACTCCTATGGACTATGACTGGAAGCCCATCCATGAGATCATCGAGCACTACCGCCTCTGGGACAACGACTGCATCTTCGCCTACGACCTTGACTGGGAGCCGGTAATGGGCAACCACGCGACGCGGACCAAATGGGACAATCTCTGGAGAACGTGGATCATCGAACGTTACGCAAGCATCGACAACGCCGAAAAAGATTGGGATTACGCCGTCCCGCGCGACGCGTCCGGGGCCGTGACGAACCCCTCCGACGAGCAGATCACCCAAAACGGCGCGTGGCGCCGGATGGTAGCCGCTTACCGCCGGTTCGTTGACGTCCTCGTGTATGAAAAGTACAGCGCGGCGCGCCGGCTTGTGCTCGGCGTCGATCCGAATCACTTCGTCAGCTTCCGCATGAACGAGGCGGGCTCGCCCCGATCATGGGGAGACGTGTTGCTCCCGTACGACTTTGCCTACCTCGGCGGCGCGGTAGACGTGTTCGAGCCGGAGGGCTATGGCCGCATCGGCGACTGGGAGCGCGTCAAGACAGGCATCTTCACCAGGGCTTACGCGCGTTGGGCAAATCCGGCGATCCCGATGTTCTGGGCCGAGGCTGGGCTGAGCGCATTAGCGCAAGGCAGCACCGTCGCCACGGACGAGGGCCTCGAGCGGCAGGCCTCCCTTTACCGGGACTTCTACCGCATGTTCGCCGCGAGTTCGCCCGATGGCATTTTCTGGTGGTGGTATCCCGGAGGCTACCGCGTTGGCGAGGCAAGCGACTACGGCATCATCAATCCCGACGGCACGGACCGCCCCGTCACTAAGGTGATCCGTGACAACGCTCAGCCGTTCCGCGACATGCCCCCGCTTCAACCCGTGGACCAGTGGATTGCTATGGATCGCGACGCCGACGCACGGGGCTTAACGGGCATCTACGGCGCGGTCGAGGAACCATTCTGGGCGGCCGTCGAGGCGGGTCAGACACCGGGGTTCCGCACCATGGCAACGGGTACAACCTCAAGCGACTGTCCGCTGACAGCCGTGGGCAATACGCCCTATGACGGGAACAATCCGCCGAAACACCTGGACGGCTTCTTCGACATTGTCGAGGTGCGCGACGCACAGGGCAACTGGGTCCATGTCGAAAAGGGAGACACGGTCGAGGTCGCCCCGGGTGTGCCCGTCAGGTTGCGGATCGCGTTGACCAATCTTGGCGAGGCCTTGTGGCTGGCCACCGGCGCAGACGGCGAACAAGTAACCGGTGCGGTGCGCATCCTCGCGAACGGTCCCTGGGACACGGCGGCGTTTTCAATCGAGCGGGACATGGCACGTTTCGACACGGCAACCATCGAAGGCATTTCGTTGCCGGCGGTCGGGCAGAACGCGGAGTCAACGGTTACGCTCAGGCTTGAGGCCCAAGGCCGGGCGCAGTTTGGGCCGCGGTTCGTTGTCACTATGAAAGGAAACGCACCCATGACAACGGAGGCGCAGCTCGAGAAGCGGGCGCTGGTCAGCATGGGCGACACGACGCGCCTCGAACGGGTCTTGACCAAGGCCCGCGCAGGCGAACCCGTGACAATCGGAGTGATCGGCGGATCGATTACGGGGGGGGCCTCGGCTTCCTCAGAAGAGAACCGTTGGGGCAATCGCGTCGCTCAGTGGTGGCGCGAGACTTTCCCGGGAAGCGAGATTGCCTTCGTTAACGCCGGCATCGGCGCCACCGGATCCGACATGGCTGCCCACCGCGCACAGCGCGACCTGTTGCGGCACAATCCCGACTTTGTTGTCGTCGAGTTCGCCGTAAACGATGGCATTAACGCCCATCCGGCTGAAACGCTCGAGGGGCTGGTCCGTCAGATCCTCTCATGGCCCACACAGCCAGCCGTTATGCAGCTCTTCACGATGAACAACCAAGGGCAGAACACTCAAGACGCCCACGAACGCGTGGGCAGGCACTACGGGCTCCCCATGGTCAGCTTTCGCGACGCGTACTGGCCCGAGGTTGCGTCCGGGCGGATCACGTGGGAAGACATCGAGGCCGATACGGTCCACCCGAACGATCGAGGCCATGGCTATTGCGCCCAGCTCGTGACGTCGGTGCTGGACTGCGTCCTGGCAGAAGCCCCGGCGGCGGACGCTGTTCCCGAGCCGGCACCCCTGCCCGAGCCTTTGATCAGCGACGTGTTCGAGTACACAGCCATGCTTACCAGCGAGACAACGGCGCCCGTCGAGAATCAGGGCTGGACACCCTGCCCAAGCCGCCACCTTATTGGTCCGGGGTGGACTTCCAGCACGCCCGGCAGCACTATCCGGTTCGAATTCGAGGGCGACTCGGCGGCGCTGGTCTATTACCGCGTGAAAGGGGACGTGGGCATGGCCAAGGCGCGGGCCGACGAACGGGCGCCCATCGAGCTGGACGCGTACTTCCCTCAAGACTGGGGCGGGGGCTTCACGCCTTACGCTTTTGTTGCGCGGGACCTGGGTCCCGGCACGCATACGCTTACCGTGGAAGTCCTCGATAAGAAAGACCCTAAGAGCAATGCTCATGAGTTTACTGTCTGCGCCGTGATGATCGGGGGCGTGCCCGAAGAACATTGAAGGAGAGAGAAACAACGCACGCGGAGCACGGCGCGCCTGGCAAACCTCCCGGGCCGGTCCTTCAAGGTTAACGGGAACAGCGTGTCTACGCTTCTGCGTCGACTGCGGCGCTCGATACGGGCCTAGCCCATAAGCCCATGGAGCAACCTGTGAGACCGATAGCCATGCTCATTCCTCTAGCGATGTGGACATCCCTGGCGATAGGCGCACCAAGCTGGCCGGCCTGTTCCGTAAAGACTCTGGGCAACGGCGGGCCTGCCGTTGTTATTGACGGCAAAGAGCGTCCGCCTCTGTTTTTCACGGCGAACAACCAATTCGGCCGCGACGAGGTGAACTATGAAGAGATTCGGGGAGCGCACGAGGCCGGCATCAACATCATCGGCTTCATGCTGCGGCTCGACTGGATCATGAGCTCTCAAGAAGCCGCCGGTATTGTGGATCGATTCTGCGCCGTGAATCCCGAGGCCTACTTCTACGTCCAAGTCTGGCTCGGACCCAGCGGCGGGTGGCTCGAGGAGCATCCGGATGAGGCGATTGCAGACGCCACTGGTACGCGGCTCCATTTTGCATCGCCGGCGAGCCGCATCTGGCGGGAGGAGGCGGGTATTCAATTGCGCGCACGCATCGAGGAAATCACCAGCGGACCGCATGCAGACCGCTTCATCGGCGTCGAACTGCAGTATCTCAACACCGCCGAGTGGTTCTACCCGCAGACGAACGACTTCCTCGACTACTCGAAAGCTAATCTCGAAAGATTTCGGGCATGGGTCAAAACGAGGTACGGGTCCGATGGCGCCTTGCGCAAAGCCTGGGGCAACGGTAACGTCACGTTGGCTACCCTGGCAATTCCTAGCCCCGAGGAACGCATGGCGGCATCATGGGGACCCTTCCGCCACCCCGTCGAGCATCGTGCATCCATCGACTTTACCCAATATCAGAACACGCTTGTGCCGGAAGCCATCGCCTATTTCGCACGCATCGTGAAGGACGCGACGCAGGGACGGTCGCTTGTCGGCGCATTCTACGGGTATACCCTTGAAATGCACGGCAACGGTCCCGCGGCTTTTCTTCATTCGGGACACCTTGCCCTCGAGAACGTGTTGGCGAACAAGGACCTGGATATCGTCCGGGCGCCCTATTCGTATCTCGGTCGCGCAGTAGGCAAGCCAGGCCACCTCCATAGCCCCGGCGACTCGTTCGCCCTGCACGGCAAACTCGGCTTGTATGATGATGATACGTACACCCATCTCGGGTTCGAAAAGCCGGCGGACGGGCTTATGGCCCCTGGCTGGCCCGACCGCACGAAAAACATCGAGGAAACGTTGGCCGTGAACCGGCGCAATTTCAGCCTGTTCATGGGCCACGGCTGCGGACTGGGGTATTATGATTTGCTTTCCGACGGACGATGGAACCATCCCGCGGTATGGGTCGCAGCGGCTCAGTTGCGGCGTATCGCAGAAGATGTCAAGACGGCGGCCCCGTTTACGCCAGAAGTTGCAGTAGTCGTAGACGAAAAGAGCCCGTGCGTGATGCGCGACGACACATGGCCCTACCTGTTCCAAAGCCTCTACTACTGGCGGACAGAGCTGGACCAGATCGGTGCGCCCGTCGGCTACTTCCTCCAGAGCGACCTGCCGAAACTGCCTGACTCGGTCAAAGTCGCGGTCCTGACCAACGCCTATATGCTCAGCGCCGAGGAGCGCCAAGCGGCTGTGGCGCTCCGCGACCGAGGCGCGACGCTCGTATGGACCTATGCGCCGGATGTTTTCGGTCCCCAGGGTGCAGACCCCAAAAGGATCGCAGACGTTACAGGCATCCATGTACGCCCGGTCTTCGATGGCTTGTACCTTCGGCTTGATTTCGGCGATCTAGGCGGCGTGGTCGACGTGGATCAGCGCAAGTGGATTGACGAAACATGGCTGCCTCGCTTCGTAGCAGCCGATCCAGATGCCCGCGTGCTAGGCCGATATACAGAGTCCGGCGAGGTCTGTGCAGCGGAGAAAAAGTGCGGCCAAGGCACGAACGTCTACACGGCCTTCCCCCGCTTGCCCCGGGCGTTGCTGCGCGCCTTATGCAGGCAAGCCGGCGTTCACCTCTACCGCGACACGCCGGGGATGACCGCCGTCGTAGGCGATTGCCTGATCGTACACACTGCTGAGGCAGGCGCACACCCCTTTCGATGGCCCGCAAAATGCACACGTGTCGAGCGGCTGGGGCCGGCGCCAGAAGAAAAGGGTTCCTTAGATACGGACCATTGGGCCGACAAGCTGCCCGGCGGCGTGACAGCGATCTACCGTTGTCTCAACTGAGGAGACAGTGTTTACACGACGCGGCAATCTCTGTACAATAACGCCAAGGCTTTCAATTAGAAGTGGGTTCGAGGGCTTCCATAAGTTATCCGGGGGGCCTATGCACAAGGATCCCGGCATCGAGCAGTACTTGAACGTCGGGTCGGCCGTCACCATCCAACCGTTGGACAAGTATCTCGGACGGAAACGCTATCGCTCGCAGATCCGCGGGTGGCAACGCAACGAGCACATTGTCCTCGACATTCCTTCTGTCGAAGACCGCCGGCTGCCTCTCCATGTAAACAAGCCTTGCGCTGTCCGCTTCATCTCCCGGGGCAACGCTATTGGCTTCCGCAGCGTCGTGCTCAAAGAAGGGACGGCGCGCAGTCCTTTTGTGTTTGTCATGTGGCCCGAGGAATTCGAGGTGGTGCGCGTGCGCCGGCACGAGCGCGTGCCCGTCCAGATCCCATGCACACTAGCCAAATGGGATAAGCAAAACCTGGCGGCGGAGCTGCGCGATATCAGCGCAGGCGGTTGCGCCGTCTGGTGCGCTGAAACGCTGTCGCTGGGCGAGCCGCTTAAGCTTTCGTGCAGCCTGCCCGACGGAGGAGCCATAGAAAAGGCCCCGCTTGAGGTGCGGAGCGTTCATGAGCGCGGCGGCGGTTTTCTTGCCGGCTGCGAGTTTGTCCGGTGCGATGCCGCCACGTCCAGCACGGTCCAGCTTTTCGTTACGGCTATGCTCGAGCAGTTTCGTCAGGCAGCGCCTGTGGATTCTAGCGGACCTGTGCAATGATGCATTTCAGGTAGGCCGTCTCAGGCATGGCGAGGAGGGTCGGGTGATCCGCCGCTGCACCGCGTTTCTCGAGAATCAGAATATCGCGGGCGGCGGCCCTCGCAGCGCGTTTCAGCATCTCGACAAAAGTCGCCTCGTCTACGAAATGTGAACACGAAGAGGTGATCAAGATGCCGCCGGGTTCGAGAGCTTTCATGGCGTCGCGATTAAGAGCCTGGTAGAGCCCGAGCGCCTGCCGTAGATGCTTCCGCGATTTTGCGAAAGCCGGCGGATCCAGGGCGATCAGGTCATATGTATTTCCTCGGGCGAGCACTTCCCCTACCTCGGCGCATTCGAACTGGCACGTGCCGCTCAATCCGTTCTCTGCGGCATTCATTGTTGCCCGCTCGATGGCGCTTGCCGAAGTGTCAACGCCAAATACAGCAGCAGCGCCTGCCTGGGCCGCGTTGCATGACCACATGCCCACATAGCAGTACCCGTCGAGAACACGGGCGCCCCGTGCAAACCGGCGCATCTCGAAGGTGTTCTCGACTTGGTCTAGAAAGGCGCCCGTTTTTTGCGGCGCCTCGAAATCGATCTGGAAGCGCAATTGGCCCAAGGCGAAATGCTGCGTGGCAGGCACGACGCCCCATGTGCGCACCTCGCCGCGCAAATCCATTCGCACGCCTTCGACGGCTTCGAGATTCATGAAGCTCTTGGCAAGCACGTCCGCCCAATTCTGGTAGAACGCACAACTGGTCTTGGCGGACACAACGGAGCCGTAGCGGTCAGCCACAAACCCGGGCAAGCCGTCGCTCTCCCCATGAATCCACCGAAAGGTTTCACCGCCTGGCATGATCCGCATGCGCAGCCGCAACGCCTGATCAATGCGCTTGTGAAAAAAGTCGGCATCGATGTCTTCCTGATGCCGCGTCAACGTGCGGACAGCAATCCCGCCCTCGGACTGGTAGAACCCGCGGCATACGAACCGATCGCGCTCGAATACGTCCACTGTCTCCCCATCGACAAGCCCTGGCAGAAGCTCAAACTCGTTGCGAAAGGCCCACAAGTAACCCCGCCGTAGACGGCGCGATTCTTTAGGTTTTAGCTGAGCGCGTTTCATGGGTCCTCCTTGCGGCGCCAAGTAGCCCAGCCTACTCTGCATTTGCTCCACGATGCACAGGCGGGTATCGTTGGCGGGCGCGTTTAGGGTATTATCTCCAAAAAGCAAAGGTCCTGTACAGTTTGGACGACTGGCGGGGTAGCCTGTCTTCAAAAAGGTTGTCTTATGACGCGCTATCAAACCGGGACAACCTCTTCTGCAGGTACGGCACAGAATCGGAACGGCTGTTAAGGCGCGTGCGGCAAGGCCGCCGCATCTATGGAATAACGGGAGGTAACGATGATCATTGCTGAGACTGTGAATCAGAGAATCCGCGACCTTGTGCGCGAGGGTTTTGACCATGAGTTTGGGAGGCCCTCCGTCAAACTCGACAGAAGCCCCGTGTGGCAGAGCGTTAAAGACATCGGTACAGAACTCTGGATCGACTCAGGGGACCTCGACGAAGTCAGCACGCTATATACAGCGGAATTCACCGCCTTAACGACCAACAACACCCTTCTGAACAAAGAGGTGCAGAAAGGGATCTACGACGGGCTCGTCGGCGAGGCCGCAAAGACCATTCGCGACGCGGCCCCGCAGATAACCGAGCAGGAGCTGCTGCTTGAGATCGCCTTTGTTCTCAATGCGCGCCACGGCCTCAAGCTCGTCGACAGATTTGACGCCTACGTCAGCGTCGAGCTGCACACCGATCTCGCGGACGACGTCGAGCGGTCCGTTTCATACGGCAAACGCTATCACGCCATCTGCCCGGAACGGTTTTACGTGAAGGTGCCGTTGACCCCTGCCGGTTTTCTCGCGGCGCGGCGATTGGGCGAGGGCGGCGTACCGGTGAACTTCACGCTCGGATTCTCTGCACGGCAGAACTACCTGGCCGCCCGCTTGACGAATCCGCGGTTCGTAAATGTGTTCATGGGCCGGCTCAACTCGTTCGTAGCCGATTACGACCTGGGATCGGGTGAGAACGTTGGCGAGAAAGCCACGCTTTCGACCCAACGCGAAGTGCTCAAACTGCGGGAAGCGGGCCGCACGCGGAGCCGCCTCATCGGCGCGAGCATGCGCGAGGGCGCCCAAGTGCCGAAGTTGGCGGGTCTGGACATATTCACCATGCCTACCAAGGTCGTTCGGGAATACCAGACACAACCCAGCGTGGATCTGGTTTCCCGCGTGCAAGACGACCCCGAAGTGCCCCTGGCTAGCGGCGTATCCTTCGAAGATTTCAACGGCGGCGCATTGTGGGAAGTGCCCGAGGCGTTCAAGAGGGCTGTTGACGACCTCGTCAAAGAGGACGTCTCAAAGCTGACTCCGGAAGCCCTTCAGGACCACTTCGAGAAAGCAGGGATTAACGGTTTTCTTCCCCGTTGGTCTGAAGAAGACATCGAGACCATCAGCAAAGACGGCAAGATCCCGGTCTATGACACGTGGAAAACTCGGCTAGCCTCGGGCGCGGTGGGCCTTGACGCACTGATGAACATCAGCGCTTTGCGGTCCTTCGCGACTGACCAGAAAGCCCTCGACGACCGCGTTCGGTCGTTCCTCTGAGGCCGGGGACCCTGAAAGACGCCGGGGCTGTTTCAGTGTCAGAAGATGAGCAGGGACGTTTATTCCAGGGTCAGCGAGGCCCTTCTATGGACGTCCATGGACGCACTGTTTGAGACCCTCGCATCCTTTCCACAGGGTGATACAGCCTGTTAGCGAAGCCGGGGGCTCTCGAGCTATGGACGAGTTCTATCTTTAGACAACGGGGAACAGGGCATTGAGATCGTTGGACGCGGCCCGCATCTTTTCCGTTTCTTCCTCTGAAATATCAAGCGACCCCTGCGCGATGTCGAGCGCCGCGAGATAAAGCTCGGCCTCGGCCGGCGGAATGGCTGCTGCAACCGGCTGGCTCAAGGTCCATCGCAACGCCATGGAGGCCTCGTCCTTGTCTACGATCGGCTCATACCAGCACTTGGGGTATTCCCCTCTTTTTGGATCGCCCTGGCTCCACTTTGCATGGGCCAGCGCCTTTAGCGCCAAACATACGACGCCCTTTTCCTGTGCGGTCTCGATGATGTCCTTTCCCCACCCGTTCTTATAGTAAGACCCATAGTTGATTGGGAAGAGGGCCGAGTCAAAGCCGTACCGATTCATAGCAGCAAGCGCGGCTGCCGTCGAGTGAGCAGAAAAGCCGAGATGATGGATTTGACCCGCTTTCTTCCTCTCCATCAGCATGTCCATGACCCCGCCCTCAGCAAAGACGGCATCAACGTCTTTCGCCACGTCGGTAATAGCATGAAGCTGGTACAAGTCGAAATAGTCGGTCTTGAGGCGTTCAAGGGACTGGTTGAACTCCGCCTCGGCGCCGGCGCGGTCGCGTACGGCTGTTTTGCAGGCGAGGAAACACTCCTTGCGATAGGGTTCGAGGGCTGGGCCCAACCTGGTCTCCGCTTCGCCGTTGCCATAGGTTGGCGCTACGTCGTAATAGTTGACCCCGCGCTCGAAGGACTGGGCGACGATGCGGTTTGCTTCGTCTTGGTCCATGCCAACAACCACAATTCCGCCGAAACCGATAACGGAGAGTCTGTCGCCCTTCTTGGCGTAGGGCCGCCGGGCCAGCAGAGCTTGGTTCTTCGAGCCGGACTCCTGGGCGTGTACGCCGCCAACAGCAAGGGCCGCGCCTGCTGCCGCACCCGTCTTGAGAAAATCGCGCCGTTTCATGTGGATTCTCCTCAGCGCCGAGAAATAGCGCACTGTTAAAATCTGTTGTAGATCGATTGAGACACTGTCTGAAAGATAACATCCCGTATGTATGAAATGATACCGGGAATTCATTGACCTTTTCACGTACTTCGATATAATGCCCGCAATAAGGCGTCTATCCAGGCGCAGGAAGCACGTCAAGGGAGTTCTCTTCGTATGATCTATAAACGACTTGGCAGAACAGGTCTCGAAGCCTCACGTCTCGGTTTCGGCGCTATGCGCTTGCCGTCGTTACCCAATGGCGATCCTGATCCCGGGGAGTCAATCCGTATCATCCACCGTGCGTTCGAGCTGGGCGTCAATTACATTGACACGGCCGTGATGTACTGCAACCACCAGAGCCAGGCCATTGTGGGCCAGGCCCTCAAGGGGTGGCGCGACAAGGTCATCGTGTCTACCAAGAACCACTACCGGGGCCACGACGAAAAGGCGTGGCGCGAGAATCTCGACGATTCCCTGCGGCTTCTCGACGTAGACTATATCGACGTTTACAATTTCCACGGCATCAACTGGGACGCGTGGGAGAAGTGGGTCAAAGGCCCTAACGGCATCCTCTCGTGGATGCAGAAGGCCCAAAACGAAGGGGTAATCCGCCACATCTGCTGCTCGTTTCACGACAATGCCGAGGGTTTGTCGAAGATCGTAGCTACCGGAGCGTTTTCAGTCATTACGCTCCAATACAACCTCCTGGACCGCTCGCTCGAACCGGTGTTACAGGAGTGTACCGACCACGATATGGGCGTGGTCGTGATGGGTCCTGTGGGCGGAGGGCGGCTGGGGGTGGATTCGGAACGGATTGCAGGGATGGTCGAGGGCGCCAGCTCGACCGCCGAGGTCGCATTGCGTTTCGTCCTCGCCAACCCGAACGTTACGCTGGCCCTCTCGGGCATGGGCACCCTCGAACAAGTTGAGGAAAACTGTGCAATCACCAGCCGGGAGGAACCCTTGTCATCGAGGGAAAAAGAGCAGATCGCCGTGACTCTTGGAGAAATGAAAGGGCTCGCAGACCTCTATTGCACAGGCTGCAACTATTGTATGCCGTGCGAGTCGGGGGTCGACATCCCCCGGAATTTCCTCGCCGTCAACTATGATCGGGTCTATGGCCTCAAAGAACTTGCTCAGAACATGTATAACAATACCGTGGGCAAGGCTTCTTACTGCATAGCCTGCGGCAAATGCGAGCAGAAGTGTCCCCAGAGTATTCCCATCCGTGCCCAGTTGCTTGAAACAGTCAAGCGTTTCGATGCTGCCAGCGGGACGATGGCGTTGGACTTGACCGTTGTGCGGCGTACGGATGAAGGCCTTCAAGTCCGCGTGCGCGCCCACAACCTAAGCGACATGCCTGGCAAAGCAGAAGTCCAGTTTCGCTGCGAGGACAGCTTGGTACTCGAACCTGCCCAAATGCACCTCGGCGTTGAGGAGCCCTTCAAAGAAGTCCGCCGGCTTGCGGCGCTGCGAAGCAGCAACGGCACGCCCGAGCATCTGGAAGTCACGGTTGATATCGACGACATGAAGGGCAAACGCACTGAAGAGAGTCGCTTTGTTCTGGGCGCGTGTTATGCGGCGGCCTCGCTCGAGGACCTCTGCGCCCGGCTGGACGAGTTGGCGCCTTTGTCCATCCGACGGGACGAACAGGTTCTCATCGGGGACGAAACCGGGCGCCAATGCTTCGAGGTGCTCGCATGGCCGGGTTACACGCCCGAGGAGTTCCTGCTTAACATCCGTCTTAGCGATGCCCAAGCGGCCGAAGAGGCGGCAGGGGATGCGGCGTGGACGGTTGATCTCGTGCTTGACTTGCGGGATCGCGAAGACGAACTCGCCCCTGGATTTCACAACAACATGTTAATGATGCGGTTCCGTTCCGCTCCCGATGAACCCCTGTCGCCGCGCGTCATGCGTGGTCAGTTCGATGTTGCCAAGGCTGGTATCGAGTCCGCTTTCGTGGACGGCGCCGTTGAGCTCAAGGTCCACGTGCCGTGGGACGCGCTGGTCGGCGAGGACGGCATGGACTTGCGCGGCTTCGACGACGGCAACGCCATCGGTTTCGACCTTATCGTCGGCAGGACGGACCGGACGGGCCAGCCCGTATTCCGCGCTGCATGGGGCGCCAATCCACACGTCGACCGTGACGCCCGGACGGGCGTCCTGTTCTTCAAGGAATAGCAATACAAGCACAGCCGGCCATGCGGCTTCTGGTCTGGGGCCAGAGGATGGTCGCCGCGGCTTCCACGACACAGGCGGACAGGATCCGTCCAGAGAACGTTCCTGCTTATTGTAGAGATCATGTCGCCTTTTCTACTGACCCGTCTCCACCGTGTCCGGCCTATGCGGGATACCAAGACTTTCCGGGGCCAATTGAAACCAAGGCCTCGGCAACTTGGCCGAAAGGACGATCGCCGATCCAGAGGTCCAGCGCTACAGGCAAACGAGAGCATATGGCGCCCTCGGGCGGTTCGAGGGTCAGTTCGATCTCGGCTTTACCGCGCGGAGGCAATGAGAACCGCACGGAAGGCGCAGGCCAGTTGCCGGGCGACGCGATGCGTGCGATTCCTTCCGTCGCGTAGGGAAAGGGATTGAGTACCCAAGCTTCAAACTGAATGGTTTCGGCGGCATCTAGCTCCACCCGGTACGGGTACAGCTTTGCGGGTAGGCTTTCGGCCCCAAAATGCACGTCCTCTTCGCCAAGAGGCATGATGGCACGGTGGGCAATCTCCCAGAGATCGGCGCCCTCTTTGAGCGCCTTGTAGAAGCTGTCGTTCATGGGATACGGCGGGGTGTGGCCGGTAATGACCCAGTCGGGCTGGATCTGCTCGATGTACTCGAGCGTTTTGTAGTAACAGCCGAGGTCGAGACCGTTTTTGTATACATGATTCGAGAACAGCCGCGACTCCGGGCACGGTTCATGCCCTTTGCCGGGAGGATTGGTGAAAAAGGTCTGGTCGCCGGTGTGGATAACCGTTGCGTCGCCCAGGCGCAGCTCGATCAGGGTCGCAAAACGCGTGTGACCGGACATGGGATACAACCGGACCTCGATATCCTCCCACTGCATGGTCTCGAACATGGGACACTTTCGGGCGACCTTTACGGGTTCGTGCCAGAGGCAGGGCCGGTCATAGCGGTCCGGCCGCTCGAGGATGTCCGCGAAGTTGGCGCCCGCCCATACCTCCGTGCCGTAGAGACGCTGGATTAAGGCCAAACCGTTGACATGGTCATCGTGATAGTGGCTGACCAAGGCCAGATCAATCCTATCCGAACCGAAGCGCTCGATGAGTTCCTCGCGCGCCAGTAACAGCGGCCGGCGCGTCGACCGGGTCGATTTGCCTGGCACAATCGCTTGCGGCGCGTAACCGTAGTCGATAGTTAACATCTTCCCCGACTTTGCGCGGTAGAAGTGGGTGCTCGCCACCGATCCGCTGACGAAGTAAAAGTTGGGGAGGAACTCGGTTAGGACGGCACGGTGCAGCGGACGGTGGAGCAGACTGTCGAGCTCGGGCACGATGGGCGCGAAAGCCTCGATGTTCTTTTGTAGCGCGGCCATTGCAGGCCCGTGCTTATCGAAGGGACGGCCCTTGCTCGGCAGTAACAGGTCCGCTTCGTACGTTGCGAGGCGCCCGAGGGACTGGTGCAGGTTGTAGGCGCCGTTGAGGTCGTTGTAGTTGTATTGCATCGGCGCGATGCGGAAGACCTTGCCAGGCGAATGCATCAACTCACCCACGGCCAGGTAACGTTTCGCACCGTTCCTGATGTGAAAGCTGACGGCGCTGTACGACTGGGCAGGTGTGGGAATGACTTCGATGTCCAGGCCGCCAACCTGGATGGCGGCATAGTCCATCAGCCAATGATCGACCGCAATGGGTGCGATGGGCGCCATATGGTCCCAGCGGTTGTCGTAGGAGTTCCAGATCTGCCGCTCGACCCAATGCTGGGTAGGGTTATGGAAATACTCTTGCTCCCAATAAGGTGCCCAGATCTCCGCCCCTAGCTCCTTCCACACCGGCGCGCCCGCGCTGTGATCGCGGAAATGGTGCGTCAAAAGCACGGCCAGCACGGGGACGTCGTGCACTCCGCGAAGCCCGGAGGCAGCGGCGCCTGTGCCCGCATTCACGACTACCCAGCCGCCGTCGCCTTCGAGGGCGTACACGGTGCAGCTATCCTCCGCCATCCACAGCTTATCTGCGACTTGGATCCAAGGCACTTCTCTCAACCCCATGGCATCCGCCTCCATTGGTCTGGCGTCCGTTTGCGGCGCCTCAGTAATGACACTTTCTGCCCTCGTCTGCGTAAGCTGCGATCAGATCGAGGTCGGCGTCGAAAAAATGGTCTGAAGGGGACAAGATAAACCCGCCGCCGGGGCCTGCCTCCTCGAAGCAGCGCCGCACCTCGGCGCGCGTTTCTTCGGGGGTGCTGTCGCTGAAGAAACGCCCCTGGTTGAATCCGCCAATCATGCAGACCTTGCCCCCGATCCGCTGTTTTGCCTCGGCGAGCCGGGTGTCGCCGCCCATGCCGACAGGCGTGAAAGTCTCCATGGCATTGGGACCCATCGCTGCGATGCGTTCGAGGAAGGGCATCATCCCGCCGCAAGTGTGGTAAACGATCCGTTGGCCGGCGTTGTGCGCCTCTTGTATGATTTGAGAGTCGTACGGTGCGACGAATTCGTCGAATATGGACGGCGAAATTACGGTCGAAGAACCATCGCCACCGCCCAATTCAAGCAAATCGTAACGGGCGCCCTTCAACGACTGGACATAGACCAGCTTCCGCTCGAGCAGAATGGCGAGGAATTCGTGGATCCATGCCGGGTCCTCGAAGGTCTCGATGATCAGTTGCTGGATCCCGACCAGACACGCCGCATCCTGCCAGCAACCCGGTTGGCCGAAGAGCTCAAATGTCGGGATATGGCCCCGGACCAGTGCGCGGCTGCCCGTGATCTCATCGACTTTGTTCACAGCGTCGACGTCGCACAGGTACTTCGTGCAAAACTCTCCAATCAGGTCGATGTCCCGCTTCTCTTTGACAAGGTGCTCCGTCACCCAGGTGGTGTGCTCGTTGGATGAAAGGACCGTCGTGAGCGCGCCCTTCGGTGTGACGATGCGGAACCGGGTCGAAGAACCATTGCCAAGGGGCTCGGATTCGATGCGCCAGCTATCAGAAAAGACCCGGCGGGTGTCAAGAAAGCCGATGGGACGCTCGACCGGCTCGTAGTATTCGCCGAGCGTCTCATTAGGTTTACTTGTGATGATCCACGTTATCGGGTCCAGTTCGAAATGCTCGAAGAACTGTTCATTGGTCGCGCCGTCGAGGTACGTGTTCAGGAAATAGGGCATTACGTGATGCGTGGTCACAGGAAGTCGATCGGGCACACGCCTATCGAGCGCCGCCACCAGACGTTCTCTGCTCCTCATCTTCTTCTTGCCTTTCGCTACTGCCATGGAGGATTCTCCACTCGAGCGGGCAAACGCCTGAGCACGCTCGCCGCGTCTCTCCTAATCCGCCGGATACTCTACATCCTCCGTCGGATCAGGGGAAGCAAAGCGTTTTCGGGCGCGCCGTTTCCCTTTCTGTTCGGGCATGAGGGCCCGGAGCTCATGAAGATCGCCGTAACACAGTAACACGTCGCCCCGCTTGACCCGGTTATCCCCCTTGGGATTCGGAATGATCTCGCTCTGCCGCGTGATCATCATCACGTGGATGCTCCGCTGCTCGAGATCCGTCTCGCGCAGCGTTTTGCCTTCGAGTTCCGGCAAGTTATGCACCGTCAGCTCGACAATACCGTAGCCTGCCGCCAAGCGCAAACGCTGCCGCAAATCCAGTTCGGGGAAAAGAACCTGGTGCTCGACGTCCTCAATGATCTCGCCGGCAACGTCCCTGTTCGTGGCTTTCTCGATACCTTCAAGGCCCGGGGACGAGTTCACTTCCATCACTTGCGGCCCCTCGTCAGACTCGAGCATGTCCACACCTGCGATCCGCAAGCCGAGTATCTGTGCGGCACGAACCGCCGTCGCCTCGTAAGCCTCGTCAAGTGTCACAGCAGCCGCTGTCGCGCCCCGATGGATGTTGCTGCGAAACTCGTCGCCGAACGCGGTACGCCGCATGGCCGCTACCACGCGATCGCCCACCACCAGCGCTCTGATGTCCCGCCCTTTGCTCTCCTTAACGAACTTCTGCACGAGGACGTTCTGGCGCGCTCCTTGGAGGGTGTGCACTATCGCCTGAGCCACTTCGACGGTCTCGGCGAGAATCACCCCTACGCCCTGGGTCCCCTCGATCACTTTGATGATGACCGGGGGACCGCCTACCCGATTGATAGCATGAAGCACTTCGTTCTTGTCGCGTACAAACGCCGTTGGCGGGATGCCTACGTTGTGGCGGCAGAGGATCTGCATGGCACGCAGCTTATCGCGCGACCGCGCAATGGGGATCGACTGATTGGCTGTATAGATCCCCATCTGCTCGAACTGACGTACGACCGCCAGACCGAAAAACGTCACGGACGCCCCGATTCGGGGTATCACGGCGTCCAGCGCAGCGATCCGCCGCCCCCGATAAAAGAGGCCAGGGTTCTGCCGCTCCACACTGATTGAAAAATGCAGCGTATCAAACACATGCGCACTGTGCCCATGAGCCGCAGCGGCTTCGCGCAAGCGCCGGCTGCTGTACGAATTGGGCACGCGCGACAGAATACCTATGTTCATCACGTACGGTGATCTCTATTTCTTCGAGCCCTGCGGCCCAGCACGCAGCGTCTGCTGACGTCGACCAGAAAATCCTTCTCAATCGCTTTGCGCCCCAGAAGCATGCGGAAAACCATTCTCTCGCGCGACGCAAGCGAAAGCTCGATCTCTTTCTCTATCGGCCCGATGCGAATGCGGGTGCGCACAAAGCACCGCTTTCTGTAGACACCTGTGCTCGACCGGACGCGCGCCCACTTGAGGACTTTGGCGCGCACCAGGACGCCCTGCCCATGATCGTCCCTGTCCACCACGACCCGGAACAGCACCGAACCGTCGGGCAGCTTATCGAAATCCTCGACATGGAGCACGCTCGTCCGCGCGCCCGTGTCGATCTTCGCCTGGACATCCGAAATGCCCCAGTCCACAAAATCGACCCTTTCGGCCCATCCGATGACGGTTTTGCCGGCGCTTTGCTGCTTCTTCATGAGACCCGTTCCGATAGCCGACTGATGCCCGCAGAGAGCCCCAGGGCAATGCAAGCAAGTCTAGCACTACGCCAATGAACAATGCGAAGAACAGGGGTTTGCCGGAATCCCTTGTCTTTCGAGGCAAGGCCGGGGACAGTCCCGTCCCGCTTGAGGCCGGTCGCTCGCTTCGCTCCGTTCCCGTTACCGTTTGCTCCCGGGGGTTGCGTTGAGGGTTTCTTATTGCGTAGATTTGCAGAAGAACCGAGGTGGCGGTCCCTAGTAAGCGGAAGGGTTTTCCTGTGACGAGAGCAGTGATGACGACTGGTTCAGCGCGCCGCGTAGCACATGGGGTGTTTCTTCTACTCGTAACCGCTGGAACCGCATTTGCCCAAAGGGACTTCGAGATACTTCTGAGCCCCGAACGGCCCGATTTCGATGTGATCGCCGATACCTCGGCGACCTGGTATCCGGATGAGAAGGTCGAGCGGCGCGCTGACAGGCTAGGTCTCACCACGTACAAGGCAAGCATTCGCGCCATGATTAAGAAGGGCACGGACAGCGATTCCTACATCGGCTTCGATGCGGCACTAACCGATGTACGGGGCAATGTACGGATTCCGGCGTCCGTCGATCGCGTCCCGCAGTCCCTCTACGACACGGCTTTGGTTTATGGTTACCGCAAGCAACTTGACGCCGAGCATCTCGCCGGGGGCATGGCCGCAGTCCGATCGGCGAGCGACGCCCCTTTCAGCAGCACGGATGTAATGAGCATGCGCGCCACTGTCTTTTACAATCTGGCCCGGGGCGAATACCGATCCTGGTTCTTCTTCCTCGATGGCGACACCAACCGGGACTGGCCGATCGTTCCTGGCATTGCCTATCAATACTATTTTCTGATCGCCGGCGTCCCCATCTGCGCCATCGTGCTGCCGCTTGACCAACTAAACCTCAACGCAATGTACCTGATGCCAGATGAGTTCTCGGCGCGTCTTGACTACTTCCCAATCGAGAAACTCGGCTTGTTCATGACACTTGCTATCACCGGCGACGCGTACCAGCGGAAAGGAAAACGTGACGACGATGACAAGCTGGTCTTCAGAGAATCGCGGGTGAGCGCAGGTGCATCATGGGCCTTCAACGAAAAAACCATGCTCGAGCTTAGCGCCGGCTATACATTCGACCGCAGCCTGAGCGAGGGCGGCGACCGCGATGAGCGCGAAGACCGGGAACTGGACTGGGAGGACACCTGGTTCGCAAAGTTGTCCTTAAACCTGAAGTTCTGACCCTGAAACCGGCCCGCGCGTTCCTGGGCCTTGCTGAGTCCGCCTGAAAAAGGGAGAAACATGAGCGCACTCACTTGTCTCACGACCCTGGCATTTCTCGCCACGCCGGGCGCGGCCAGACCGGAGCTTTCCTTCGACATCTGGGACTGGACGGACCCCTGCAAGGATCTTGCAGAGTTCGAGCGTTGGGTACAGGACCTTACGGAGTTGGGGTTCAACCGAATCGAGATCAGCGTCCCTTGGCGCGTGGTCGAGCCTCAGCCGGGCACATATGCGTTGTCCTGGGTGGACGACCGTCTTGCGATCTGCAAAAAAGCCCGGGTGGGCATGCGCATGCGTATCAACAGTTACTATGCCGGCGCCACGCCCGATTGGTATGACGGCGATTTCTGGGTAGCGGCCGAGAACGAGCCTCCGGCTCAGCCCATTCCCTCGATCACGGACGAGCGTTTCTGGGCGCGATTCAGCCCACTCTGCACGGCCATCGCCGAACAGTGCAAGGGCGAGGACGTCTACTTCAGCCCTTTCATCGGCGTCCATGCCGAGTTGAAGTGGTCGGAGTGGTGGAGCTACGACCCGTCTACGCTGGATCTGTGGCGCGAGACCATTGCGTTGCCCCGCCCGGAGTGGCTGCAAGCCATCGTGAAGGACGACATCCCATTGCCTGAAGCCCCGCCGGTCCCGCAGCCCACTCACGGCCTGCCTGATACGGACCCCGCAAACCGGGCGTGGATTGCCTTTCGGCAACAATGCTGGCGCGATGCGGTGGCACGCTTCGTAAGGGCTATCCACCAAGGCGACCCTGACGCCCGATGCAGCGCGCCTCTGGGCGAGAGCTATCGCAGCGGCAGCGCCATCATGTCCAACCTGGATTACTGGGGTCTTACGCGCGGCATGGACCAAATCGTGCACTCCTACGACTTTTTCTGGCACCTGCACGACCCGAGCTGGATGGCTGCCGCTTCTGTAGCCGCGTTCCGAGGCATCACCTCGCTTCCGGTAGTCTACGAATTCGACGCCTACGGCTCGACCTTCGGCTGGGGCTACAGTTATGCGCAACTTATGGGCCTCGGTCGGCAGGCACGCCGCATGGGCGCAGGCCTCAAAGTGGCCAACTACTCTTATAATGACAAGCTGCCGTCGGAGTTTGCGTTCCTGCACGATGTCGCGAGGCTTTTCCTTTCAGACCTGCCGGCCGCGCCGATCGTCCCGGATCATTCGTCGCGACGGAGTGAAACGGCGCTGTTGTTTGTCTCAAAATGGGCAAACTATTGCTACCGCGAGGCGACTGAATGGCTTCATGAGGCCCAGTTCGGGGCTTACAAACTACTCACAGACCTCGGCATTCCCGTTCGCGTCATCTGCGAGGACAACTTGAGCGAAGACCTGACCGGCTACCGGCTGCTCTACCAGTCTTTCTCGCCAGCCGAACTCATGCCGGAAGAGGCTGTTGAAAGACTCGAGGCGCTGGACTTGCCTAAGATCGCCGACGTCCCAACGATACCGCCGCTGCATAGAGAGGCCGAGCCGCTTGAAACCAAAGGCCTGGCTGAGGTCGCTGTGACCAGTCCCGGATGCCCGGCGGCACCGGTCGACCTCTCGAAACTCGGCGCTGCATACCAGTATGAGATGCACTGCGGCGGGGCCTCGCTGGCGGCGCACAAACCGGGCTCGGTCATCATCGGCTACCCCATTGGGTTCCTCTATCTGCACGACGCAGCCGGCGCCTCTGCCCATCAGGGGATTATGACTTGGGCTGTAGTGAAAGCCTGCACACCGCCAGACGCTTCTTGAAATCCTGCGGCCTGCGCAGGCACACTCGTGACCTTCTCCTCTAAGGCAACCAGCAAGGAGGACAGCGCGATGATGATAGGTATGGTTTCTTTCGTAGCGTCCATAGTGGCCGCACCGGAACTGCTCGCAAACGGTGATTTTTCAGAGGGTCTCGCGAACTGGCAGACAAGCGAACCAGACGTATCTGCCGATGTGGCGACAATCGACGGCCGGCAAGCCGCGCATATTCATGTGGCCGACGACGCGGCAATAGGTTGGCCCAGCCTGTACCAGCTTTTCGAAGCCGAAGCGGACACGCTCTTGGCCTGCGATCTCATGGCCATGGGCCGCGGCGTGACCGGCGGTTACGGCGTCTACGCGGCCATCGAGTTCAAAGATGCGGACGGCCGCCGGATCGGCCTGGCCCAGTCCGGGTTCGCCTCGCGCAACGGGGAGTGGACCAGTTTGTCTGCGCGCACGGTCGTCCCCAAGAACGCCGTCGAGGCCCGCGTCTCGCTCCTCCTCAACGGCCGCGGCGACGCGTATTTCAGCGATGTTCGGCTCGCAGTTCGCGGTGCAGTTTCGAGAGAAGCGCTGGAAGGCCCTGTCACGCTGACCGTAACGGACGAGGTCGTCTGCAAGTCCCTGAGCGGTTTTGGCGCCGAGGACGACGGCTGGTTTTACGCGCCCTGCAACACAGACGAGGGGGTCGATGACGAGGCTATCGTCATCCGCGAGGGCCGCATCGAATGGATGGACCCCGACTGGGTGCGCATGTTCTTCTGGTACAAGGACTGGAACCCAAGCGAGGACTGGGAAACCTTCACCTTTGACAGCCCAAACATGGCCAGCCATTACAAGACGCTGGACCTTTACCAACGGCTCGGCGCAGTTGTGAATGTGGTGGACGTCGAGTGGGGAATGCAGGACCCATACGGTGCTCCGGAAAAGACGGCTAAGGCCATCGGCGCCCTCCTCGAGCATCTGACCAAAACGCGCGGCTATACGTGCGTGAAACAGTGGACGCTTACTAACGAACCTAACCTTTCTTTCGCGAGCCGCTACGACTTCGAGACTTTTGTCAGGCTCCACAAGCTCGTCCAAGAAGAGATCGACCGCCGCGGCCTTGACATCATGATCCTTGGCAGCGATGACACGGGGAACTTGGCATGGTTTAGAGACTGCGTCGAGAATAGGGAGTACTTCAGTCTCAGCGCGCTCTTCGGCTCGCACCGTTATATTTCCTACCATGATCGCGTACTGCTCCCGCTGTTTCTCGAGGATCGCCTCGAACTGCTGGCCGCCAAAGATCCCGTCAAACCGTTCATCGTTGGCGAATTCGGTTTCCATGACGAACGCACTTCAGGCGCCATGATCAATCCGGTCATGGAATCCTATCCCTATGCGGTCTGGGCCTCGGCCTTTGCCATTGATGGTCTGAACCGGGGCGTGGCGGGTTTCTCAATCTGGTGCCTTCAAGAGATGCACTATCCTGGGGGAGGGCTCATGAACTACGGCCTATGGGACTTCAAACGCAACGACTGGAAGGTGCGGCCTGTATACCATGCCTGGGCGTCCTTCTGCCGTCTCACGGAACGCGGCGATGAAGTCCGCAAATGCGAGTCGGACCAGCCGCAGCATGTTCTCGGCGCAGTCGTTAACAAGACCCTTTTCTGGGTAAACCAGAGTGACGAGAGCGCGGAGGTCCAGGTGAAAGGCATGCCGCTTACGTCCGCCCAAGTCCTGACCGAAACCACGCTGACGGGGGATCGCGTCGCGGGCGAGGCCGTGCCTGTCATCGAGGGCTGGTTTGAGGCGCCGCCGATGAGCTTCGGTTACGCGCGTTGAGCGCACGCTTCTGGAAGAAAGAGGCTGGAAAAGGGATGCCGCTATGAGCACACGAGACTTGTTCCAATGCGTCATGCACAACGATGCGTTTGATCGGATGCCGGTCTACCACTGGACGGGCTGGCCGGAGACCATGAAGCGCTGGCACAACGAGGGTTTCCCCCGAGGGATGCCCGAACACCAGTTCTTCGACGCGGCTTCTCCCATTGGCTATGCTTTACCCATCAATCTTGGTTTATACCCGCTTTTCGAGGAGAAGACCCTTGAAGAGACGGAAAACTGCCGTATTTTTCAGCAAGACGACGGTGTTATTGCCCAGCATTATAAAGATCAGTCCGCCTTGCCGCGATATATCGACTTCATCCTGAAGGACTCGAGCACATGGCCGGAATATGAGAGACGGCTTCAGCCCAACCCGGCGCGGATTCCAGCCGATATGGACAAGCATATCGAGGCCGCCAAAGCGAGCGGCCTGCCTATCTCAATCCACACGGCGAGCATGGTCGGATTCCTACGGAATTGGATGGGCGTGGAGAACTTCAGCATGGCGTGTCTCGAAACACCCGAGTTTGTAGCCGAGGTATGCGACACGATTGCCAATCTTGTCTGCTGGGGGCTTGAACAGGTGTTGCCAAAAGTCAAGATCGACATGGGCATGGGCTGGGAGGATATCTGCTTCAAGAACGGCCCGCTGCTCTCGCCCAGCACCTTCGAATGCACCGCCGTACCGGGTTATGCCAAGGTATCCGCCACCCTGCGCGAGTACGGCTGCGACCTTTATGTCGTCGACTCGGACGGCAAGATCGACGACTTGGTTCCCCTGTGGCTCGAGGGCGGCGTCAACGTGATGTTCCCCGTCGAGATCGGAACCTGGAATGCCGATCCCATGGCTCTGCGCAAGCAACATGGCGCCGAGTTGCGCTTCATTGGGGGCATCAACAAACTCGTCCTGGAACGGGACCGCAAGGCTATCGACGACGAAATCGAGCGGCGCAAGCCCATCATGGCCGAGGGCGGGTTTATCCCGATGCCCGACCATCTCATCACGCCCGATACACCCCTCGACAACTACCGTTACTACCTGGACCGTATCCGTGCGTTGCGCTTTTAACATGGGAAAGTACCCGCTGATAGCCGTGGCGGCCTTGATGCTCGCCGCCGCGCAGACGGGCCTTGCGGAGGAAAGCACCGTGCTTATCCCGACACTTGAGAAACCTTGGACCGATGCGACCCGCATTGTCGGCGAGGCAGACGCGTTCCACAGCGATTTCTGCTTCATCAAAGACCAGAAAGGCCGGTGGCACTGCATCGGTATTGGCGGGCGCGACAACCGCGACGACACGCTCTTCCATGCCGTGGGCGGGAATCTGACTGAACCATTCCGCTATCTCGACAAGATTACTGCCCAGGTAAAGCCGGCGCCCCGTCACATGTGGGCGCCGTTCGCTATTTGGAAAGATGCGCGGACCGCCTACCTGTACTACGCCCATGGCGTTGAAGGCCAGGGCTTCAACCTGCGTCTGCTAACGGCTCAGGCGCCGGATCTCGAAACTTGGGCGCCCTATAGCAGCGGCGGATTGCTCCGAGACAACGTCGTTTTCGAGGAACCGGCGGATCGGGACCCGTGCATCTTCTGGGACAAGGGCCTCGGCGCATACATCATGTACTATGCGGCATCCGCACCATACCCGGGGGAGGGCGATCAGGCAGGCGTGATCCGCGCACGGACTTCAAAAGATTTGCTTCACTGGTCGGAACCACAGACTGTCATGGGCCCTCCCCCAACATACGTAGCTGCGGAATCGCCCTTTGTGTTATATCGCGACGGCCGTTATTACCTGTGGGTCAGTGGATTCGATTACGGCCGCATGTCCCTTTACGTCTCGGAGGATCCTTTCTATTTCGGGGACCCCGAAGCGAACCGCATCATGGAGCAACCAGGCCATGCCCCGGAAATTGTAGTGGTGGACGGCACGGACTACATTGCCTGCGCGGCCATCGCCTCGAGCTTTGGCAACAAGCCCGGCGCCCATGACCTCAAAGGCGTGTTTATTCAGAAGCTCGAGTGGCGTCCAGCAAACGGTACGGAACGCGCCAAGATCGTTCGCAAGAAACGACCATAAGAAACGACCTTCTGACCCGCCCCCTTCTGCTTTTGATTTTGGTTTCCAGGGCAAGATCTTTTCCCGCCTCCGCTGCGAGAGGTTATCCTAACGGCACTGAGACAATAGTCCGTGCCGGAACCTGCAACGTCCAGCTTAATTCGGCAGGACGTCTGCCCTCGGCGAAATCGCTCTCGCGGTAGGCCATGTGGCGAACGATCGGAGACGCCGTCGTGTTGAAGTACAAGATCTTGTCGTCGAAGACCGTCGCAAGCAGCCCGTCGCCTTCTCCGTCTACGTTCCGCGCGTTCCAGTCCGGCCGCTTGACCTTGTCGCCCGCCTCGAAACAGAGCTTCGCGACAAGTTCAGCGATACGGCCTGTCGACACACGTTCGGGATTGATCGCGAGGATCAGGCCTTCACCGTGTTTGAACGCCTTCGACCAAAGGTATTCCGTGTCCCAAGCGGCGTGGATCTGCGGCGCGGGTAGCGGTTTCTCATCATCTGCGCCCACCTCCTGAACGGCTATCTTGCCGACGTAAGCCGCGAGAAGCCGCGTATCTGGACTGTCCATCACGTCTTTCGGGCGCGTGCCTTTCCCGGTGAATCGCAACGTCGCGAGCCGCGTGCCGCCGGCATCCTCGCCCTTTGCCGGAATAGTCAACACTGCACGCCCAGTCCCATCAGGATCTACGACGCGTGCGGGCTGGCCATCGACTTCGATCGGGGTCGCCTTGCCGTTCGGCACGTTCGTAGCGCCGACATGGACTTCGTAGCTGCGCCCTTGTCTCAGCGGCAGCACGACGCCGGCGCCCGGCGCAGCCCATCGCACATGCCCGCCTAGGGTTTGTTCGACCTGATACCACTTGCCAACCAGACTGTTGCGCGACTCAGGCGCACATACATCCAGGACGTAACGGCCAGCGATCTGCGGTGCGTCGAGGTGCAATACGTCGCCCGCCTGGGGCCACACCGGAAACTCATGCATTGGCAACAGGTTCGTTTCGCCGAAGATATCGGTCAGGGGCGTCTCCTGCAGGGCAATGAATACGCCGCCTCTTTTCACCCACTTGCCGACCTCGACAAGTGGAATGGAATCGATCCAGGTTGATCCAGCCAAAACAAGCTGGTGGATACCCAGCTTGTCAAGCGCGCCGGTCGTGATCATGCGGTCGTCAACGACCTCATAATCCGTCAGGTCGCGGAGAGGATCCGACAACTCGAGCGCCTGGGGCGACCAGCGCTCGTTGGGATGGAGCCAGTGGTCGAGGGTAGGATGCCAAACGGCAATGGTGTTGCGCGGCGGCAGCCCCGTGAGATGCTCTTTGTACTTGACGAAAAGGTCGCGCGCACGGTCCATGTTTTGCAAGTAGTCAAACCAGGTCTGGACGCCGTTGCTGATGTCCATGAAAATACGGTTAAGCTGCCGCTCGCGCGGCACGTCGGCCGGCGGCTCGGTGTAATAAGGCACGCCGAAGTGGCGGCAGGCCGAGCTGACGCGGCGCGTGGCGAAAAACCCGATGTCGCCGGGGGTCTGTGCGGCAAGGCCGAGCTCGGCCATGGCCTCGATATGGCGCGATTGGTCGTTGCCTAAGCACGGCATTTCCTCGCCATAGCCCAGGCTGGCGATGCATTCCTTGCCCGGAAAGTGTTTCGCGACGATGCCGCTGACTTCCCTCAGGCAGTCCGTCCACGCCTGCTGGTACCACTCGATAAACAGGGCCCAGTAGAGCCTCTTCTCGAAGGAGGAGCCGAGCTCGGGCTCGATTCTCGATGGATCAGGGGGCACGATGTCCGCTTCCGAGGCGAAGTCCGTGCCCCAGGTTTTGTTGACCGAGCTGACCGAGTCAAGTGTTCTCAGCACAAACTCCCGGTAACTGCGCAGGGCGTAGTCGTCGCCGCACCAGTAACCCCGTTGCGCGTGTTCCTGGGGCCTCAGCCAACTCGTCATGCCGGCGCAATAGCCGATCTCGCCGTATTCGGAAGGCATGGCCAGCCGCAAAAACGGGATTTCATTGCCCAACACCTTCGCGAGACGACCGTAGAACGCATCGAACACGCGGGGCAGGTCAGGCGACCACAGGGAAAGCTGTGGAATGGTCTCACCGGTGACGAGATTCTTGTAAGGGACGAAGCGGTCCGAGGTTTCGTACCACTTAGGCGGAAAATGAAGCCAGCAGAAGACGTTGTAGCCAATGCCAGCGTCCTTGAGGCGCGCCGCGTTACGTTGGTAGAAGGACCAGTTCCATTTGCCCTCCTCGGGCTCCGCGCAGCACCAGGAAATGTAGTCGCACATGGCCGTACACGAAGTACGCTTGAGCGTGGCGATCATAGCGTCGTTGACAGCGCCCAGATCCCCGCCCTTTTGCGTACCCCAATAGTCCATGAACAGTCCGACGCTCAGGTTGCCGCTGTAAAAGCGGATGGGCGTTGGGCCAATGGCTTCGGGCATAGTCTGTTCGGTATTCTCGGAGCCTGTGAACAGGGCCAGAGTCAGCGCGGAAAAAGCAGCTAGCATGGTTCGATCTCCTGGTTGGCCTTGGCACTCGATTCGACGCGCCTTTGAGGATAACGCTTGCGTTGTCCTAGCACAAGGGCTGCGGAAACGACAACCTGTGACCGCCCCGGCACGTTGATGGTATGATGGCAGTCAAGCAAAGAAATAAACGCTTATGAATCGCATGATCAAGAATCTTATCAGCACAACCGCGGTTCTCCTCCTTGCAACGTGCGGCGCTTCGCAAGAGGTTGAACTGCGCCACGATGCGTCGGCATCGGGCCTTGCTCAAGCGGCCGAGACGACCAGGGAGCGCGATTCAAACCCTGACACGGCGGCTGGCAAGGCCAAGGCGCACACGACAAAAGCCGCGGACCCTATCACGGCGCTTCGCGCAGACTTGAAAGCCGTAGCCGAAAGCGCTGAGACGCGCGTTGACGGGCCGGGCGCGGCCGGCGAATCCCGGCAGACCGCTCTGCTCCGCGTCGAACAACCGAGAAAGGCCTCGTCCGGTTCCAAGGTCCCATCAGCTCCCTGCGCCGCCGTGCCTCGCGATGCAGCATCCAGCCCGGGTGTTCAATCCGTACTTGACGAGGTCAGGGCCCTGCGCGTTGAGGTCCGTCGGCTGCAGGAGACGTTGGACCGCTATCTGGAAGTCCGGGCCGCTGATTTGGCCCGCGAGAATGATGTTCTGCGCAGAGAGGTGGCCGATTTATATTCACTGCTCCCTGAGGAGGAGCTCGGGGTGCTTAGAACGCCCAGGCCTGGCCGCGATATCATCGAGGACGCGTTGGCCCAGGTTCAGCAAGCGCCTCCTGTGGAAACGGCCCCCGACCCCGGCGGCAAACAGCCCGTTGCGGCGCACGGAGGCGCCTACACCATTGTCCGGGAATGGGGAAGAACGCCCGAGGAGGCAGCCGCCTTTGGCGCGGGAGTCTCGTCGCTTAAGGGGATGGTCTGCGCTGTGGCTCGAGGGATGCAGGATGCCGATCTGGCAGCCCTTGGCCAGACGTTGCGCGACGAGTTTGAGGAGTACGACAACATCAACATCGAGGTGTTCGACGACGTCGAAGCGGCCCAAAGGTACGCCGGCGAGAACATTGCATCGCCGGAACACAAGGTGCTGACCGTCACTAAGCATCTCAGCTCCGGCCTTGATACGATTATCGTGTTCCGAGGCGGCGCCACGATGCCCGTTCCAGTCGACGAGTAATGTTTCACGGGATCAGACAGTAGATTTCGGGCAATTCCCGATACAGCTCGTCGTAATCCAACCCATACCCCACCACGAAATGGTCTTCTATCCTAAACCCCACGTAGTCCGCCGCAACAGCGACAATTCTACGCGCCGGTTTGTCCAACAGCGCGCAGACTTTCAGGCTCGCAGGGGCCTGCGCTTGGAAATGGGCCAGTATCGCGGACGTAGTGCGCCCCGTATCGAGGATGTCCTCGATCAATAACACGTGCCGCCCGTGCAGCGAGGTCTCGGGAGAATAGGAGATGTCCGGCGTGCTGTGAGATTGGGTCCCAACGTAGCTTCTACAGCGCACAAAATCGACTGACACCGGACCAGGCAGACGGCGCAATAGGTCGGAAGCGAAGAAGATCCCGCCTTTGAGTACTGTGACGGCAAGCAAGTCTTTACCGGCCGCGTCGCGCGCGATTTCCTGGGCCAGTGCGTCGAGACGCGCCTCGATCTGCTGGCGGGCGATCAGGGGCGTATCGCTAAGACGCATCGTGCACTTCTACCTCAAGGATTCGCCGCGTCTTTTCAGTAACAGCCGCCCGCGCATCGAGGGCGTAGCCGGCAATCCAGATGATCCGCCCGCCTGATTCAAGCACGACTGCCTCCTCGCGTTCCCGCCACGACAGGCCCAAGCCGATAAAGTAGTCTTTGAGCTTCTTTGTTCCTTTCATGCCGAATGGCATGAAGCGGTCCCCGGGCTGTCTGCGGCGCGCAACCAGGGTTCCGCCGAGCGTCTCGGCGTCGAAAAGCTGCCGCTGCGGAGTGCAGTAGGTCTTGAGTGGAAGCGGCGGCAAGGCATCAAGAAAGCGTACGCGAAACCGCCGCCCCAAGGCGGCAGTTTCCCCAGGGACGGCCAACAGGACCGCCGGCTCCGGTGCGGCGCTGCCCGGCCGTACTATCTCCGCATGGCCGCGGCTGAGACGCAAAAGCAGACCGCCGCCCAAGTCGCACGCTTTGCCCGTTTCGCCGTCGAGCAGCAGCCTGCGGGCTTCCTCGACGCGATCGAAGGTCGAGGCGAACCCGCAACGCTCGGTGAACAAAACCAGCGCCCGCCGTTGAAGGGCCGGATGTCCCTTGGCGAAGTGTTCCCTGCTGATGCAGTCTTCACCACAAAGGCAGCGTTCGAGAAAGGACTCCCCAAGTCCATGGAGCAGGGCGCTTTCGTCGCGCAGTACGGCGCCAAGCCGCAGCAGCGCCTCGTCAACTTGCGGGTTGCATTTATCGCGCAGATAGGGCAGCAACTCGTGTCGGATCCGGTTCCTCAGATACGTTGTATCGGCATTGGTCCGATCGCTGCGGTAGGCGAGACCCCGTGCTGCGAGATACGCCAGTAGTTGGGCCCGGGTGCAGTCGATCAGCGGCCGCACAATGCGGACTCCACCACTCTCCCGGACAGGCGGGATGCCTGCCAGGCCCTTTGGGCTCGTTCCGCGCACCATACGCATGAGGATCGTCTCAACCTGGTCGTCGGCATGGTGTCCGGTTGCGACGGCCTCACAGTCATGGACGCGCGCGGCGTCCATAAGAAACGCATAGCGCTGTTGCCGGGCATATTGCTCGAAACTGAGAGTGGATCGCTGCGCGCCGGCTTCAACGTCCGCCGAGTCCATGGCCAAAGGCAGCGTCAGCGCGTTCGCCATTTCCTGCACAAAACGCGCGTCGTCGCCGCTCTCGCCCTGCCGGGTCTGGTGGTCGAAATGCGCCACAACAAGCGGATAGCCCAGCTCTCGCAGAAGATGAAGCAGCGCAACGCTATCCGGCCCCCCGGAGACCGCGGCAAGCACACGTTGCCCTGGTTTCAGCATGGCATGCGCGTGCACGGTCTGTCTGGCGCGCTCAAGACAAATCGCCGCGCTGGTGGACATGAAACGTCTCCACGGCGGAAAAAGAAAATGGTGGCGGTGCACGGATTTGAACCGCGGACACGAGGATTATGATTCCCCTGCTCTGACCAACTGAGCTACACCGCCACGGGTCATCGACGAACCAAAACAGCCTACCATACGGACAGCCGCCAAGTCCAGCTTCGGGCGTGAAACTGTCAGTGATCCCCAGTTCTGCAATCGCCCAATTAACAAAGGTCAAACGCGCCCTGGCATCCTGTAAAACGGCCTCAAATTGACAAAACAGGGGCCAAAAAGAGCGCGGCGCCCTTCCGTCTCCCAGGGGACGCCGCAGAACTCGAAGTAGAGATGCATGCCGGGCGGAACCAAGTGACGGACGGCAAGGACAACCTGGTGCTCCGCCTGATTGACGCCCAGACAGGCGAGGTCCTCGCGCGTCTCGAACCACCGGGCAGCCACATTATCAGTACCCAGCGCATGCGTGTGCGCGACCATGCGGGGAAGATGGTCCGCCTTGAGCTGTACGACGCCAACACCGCATCGTCCTACGCATGGATCGGTCTACGAAAAGTCAGCGTGATTGGCGGCGCATAATCCTTGGCGGAACCGTTCCTGGAAGGAAAAAATGAGGCGCCGCCGCCGGCAACCGTTCCCTGCTGTCATGTCGAGCGTTCGCGGCAG
>CAZBQH010000476.1:0-2266 GCA_964493915.1 uncultured Nitrospiraceae bacterium | reverse complement strand
GCGTCTGGTGTCAGATCCACCCCGGATGGTCAAGCTACCTCGGCGCGCGCTCTGAACAGGTCCTGGCGCTCGAGAAGGCTTACCGCGACACCTTCCATTGGCTGGCAGGCCATCAGTTGGACTTCGACTACGGCGACGAGGCGATGCTCGCCGAGATGGGCCGGGTGGATACAATCGACGGTCCGGTACTGCGCGTAGGCGAGGCAGCGTACAAGGCCGTCCTTGTTGGCGGCATGACGACCATCCGTTCCAGCACGCTCGATCTGCTCGAGCGGTTCGCAGAAGCAGGCGGTTCCGTTATCGTCGCGGGCGATCCGCCGGCTTATGTAGACGCCGTCAGCTCGGGGCGCGCCCAAGAACTGGCATCGCAGGCTCTCCGAATCGCCTTCGAGGAAGAGCCTGTCGCCACGGCGTGTGAGAAAGCCGTTGGACGTTGCGCGGCGGTTGTCGACGCAACGAGCGGCGAGCCCTTGCGCGAGATCTTCTGTCAGGTACGGCAAGACAGCGCCGAGACGTATGTCATGACGCTCAACGTTGATCGCGACAACTGGTTCCGCAATGCGATGGTGCGCATCTACACAGAAGGCTACGTGCAGGAATGGGATTGCGCCACGGGCGAACGCTATATCATCCCCGCCCGACGGGGCAACGGCTTCCTCGAGATCGCCGCCGACTTTCCGCCCGCCGGCGAGCACCTCTACGTCGTGACGGCGGAATCCGAGGACGGCCTGCGTGAAAAACCCTCCTACAACGCAACGTCGGCGACGCAACTCGAGGGCCCCTTTGAGTACACCTTGGCCGAGCCGAACGTGTGCGTACTCGATTTCGCGGCCTATCGCATCGAAGGTAAAGACTGGCAGCCGCCCAAAGAGATCCTTAAAGTCGACCAGGAGGTACGGCGCGCTTTGGGCCTTGAATTGCGGGGCGGTGAAATGTTACAGCCGTGGTTCGCGGCGCGCCAGGACTACAAGGAGCTCGAAGAGCTCTCGCTCCGATTCCATTTCGGCGTGGATGCGATTCCCGAAGGACAGGTCGAGATGGTCATGGAACACCCGGAGCTGTTCACAATCACCCTGAACGGTTGTCTCTTGTCCGCGGCAGACCGAACAGGCTGGTGGGTGGACACATGTTTCGAGCGCATCCCGTTCCCGTCCAACTGCCTGCGCAAAGGCCAGAATGTCGTCGAGCTTCGGACGCGTTTTCATCAGGGTGTGAACCTCGAGGCGATCTATCTCCTCGGGCAATTCGGTGTACGGACAGACGGCAGTCGGAGCGTCCTCACGAAGCTGCCCGATCGGCTGGCTGTGGGCGACATCACAAAACAGGGACTGCCCTTCTACTCGGGGCCCTTGACGTATAAGCTGCCCCTCCCGGTCAGACCCGCAGACGGTACGCGCCTCTTTATTGCTGTGCCGCGCTTCCAAGCGGCTGTGGCGAAGGTATCGAGTGCAGGCACGCCGCCCCAATATATCGCATGGCAACCCTACGAGGCCGACGTTACAGAAGCGGCCGTAGATGCTGCAACGCTCGAGCTGGAGCTTGTGCTCACCCGCCGCAACACGTTCGGTCCGCTGCATCAGAAGCCGCTGCTCGCACCTGGTTACGGCCCGCAGAACTTCCTCACCGAGGGCGAGCACTTCTCCGAGAATCACATGCTATTGCCCTCAGGGCTGCTCGCGCCGCCGGAGTTTGTCGTCAAACGCTAACAGACCCGCAACCGCTCTGCGCCTACACCGTATATGGCTGTCTTGGCGCAAAGGCAAGCAGCCGACTGCCTTTCTTGTTCGACTGCGTCAAGAAACTACTGTCTTGCTAGGTATTGGCGGCCGGTGCGCATGAAGGCATGGATGTTTTCGAGCGGCGTCTCTTGGGGAAGGTCGCACCCTGTGCTTAAGACGAAATTGGGGTAAGGCGCCATCCGTTTCAGAAGGGTGGACACCTCCGCCTCAACGTCTTCCGGTTTACCTTTCAACATGGCGCCAATCGGACTCACGTTGCCCATGACCACCACGTCGGACGGCACTCTTTGCGCCACCGAGGGCAAATCCACTCCAGAGGCCTCGGAATCGAGGCTGAGGGCGTCAACGCCCGCCTCGACCATCTTTTCCACAAGGTGCATGGTGTTTCCGCACGTATGGTAGATGGTGGCCATGCCTGTGTACTTGCAACTCTCAATAATGTGACGCACATAGTTGGCCGAAAAATCGCCGAACTGGTCCGGGCGGTGCGGCGGGTGCTTGGTCACGAGGCCGTGGACGAGGCCGCC
>CAZBQH010000475.1:0-15670 GCA_964493915.1 uncultured Nitrospiraceae bacterium | reverse complement strand
CAGCGCAACCGAGCGAAGTCTCATCGTCCTGGATGAGATCGGCCGGGGCACCTCGACCTTTGACGGCATCAGCATCGCTTGGTCCGTGGCGGAATACATCCACAAGCACATCCGGGCAAAGACGCTCTTCGCCACCCATTACCACGAGCTGACTGAGTTGGCGAACCAGTTGGAGCGGGCGAAGAACGTCAACGTTGCCGTCCGCGAGTGGGGCGGCAGGGTGGTGTTCCTGTACCGGATCGTGGACGGAGGCGCCGACCACAGCTACGGCATCCAGGTAGCCAAGCTTGCGGGGTTGCCTCCCGAGGTGTTGGCGCGCGCCCGCGAGATCCTCCAGTCCCTCGAGTCCGGCAACACCGCATCGCTCGGTTTGCCCCAGCAGATGTATCTTTTCGGCCCGAGCCAGTCCCCTGAGCCGAGCCCCGTCGAGAAGGAGCTTGAGGGAATCGAACCTGATGCACTAAGCCCGCGCGACGCCCACGCCTTGGTATGCCATCTGGTGGAGCTTCTGCGGAACAGGCGGCCCGCGGCGCCGTAGCGCAGGCGCCGCTTGGATGGGAGGAAGACGCCTATGGCGCGCGAGAAGCAGCGGCGGGATTGGGAGGACCTCGGCCGGCTGGACCCGCTGTGGGCCGTATTGACCACCCGAGAGGGTCGGCGCGGCCAGTGGGGGCTCGATGCCTTTTTTGCCACCGGTTTTGCCGAGGTCGGCGGTCTTATGGCGACGGCTCAACGTCTGGGATTGCCCGCGCACCGCGAACGGGCGCTCGATTTCGGTTGCGGCGCCGGCCGCCTTACCCGTGCCCTTGCGACGCATTTCCATGTTGTAGTGGGGGTGGACATCTCCTTCAACATGCTTCAGAAAGCCGTCGAGCTGAATCGTGAGATGCCAAACTGCCGTTTTGTCCTGAATGCGGCGCCCGCTTTAGGCTGTCTCAGGGACGATGCCTTTGATCTCGTGTACACCAGCATCGTGCTTCAGCACTTCCCCGGGCAAGCAGCGATCGTAAGAGCAATCGGCGGACTTTTGCAGGTGTTGCGCCCCGGCGGGCTGCTTGCCTTTCAGTTGCCCGGCTCCATCCCCCTTGTCAACAGGATCCAGCCCCGGCGCAGGTTGTATCGCGCGTTTCGGGCGCTCGGCATTCCGCCCGCTGTCCTCTATCAGCGGCTGAGATTAGATCCCATCCGCATGACTGCCCTGAACGAGGCGGTAGTTCGGCAGTGCGTTGCCCGTTATGGCGGGAGGATCCTGGAAATCGTAACGGAGCCCCATCTCGGAACGCGCATCGAGAGCAAGGTCTACTACGTGACCAAGTGACGGGGCGTCGGCATAAAGGAGGCCCTTGACAAGAGCAACGGGCACTGTTCCTTCGGAGCGATTGCCGCCGGCAAGGGCCACTTGGCCCCTGGTAGGCCTCGACCGTGGAAACAGAGAGGCGAAATCCGCAGCTCGCCGTCTCGATTCGTCACAGCTTCCTGATGCGTCTACTGTGCTTCAACGTGAAAGATCGCCCGCTGCACGAAAAAACCGCCTTGTTTAACGCGTACCCTTTGCGTGGGCCTATTATGCCGGATCCTCCGGGATTGGCTTGGCTGTAGCCACCAGCCTGTCGCCTTCCCCGAGCTTCATAAGGCGCACGCCTTGGGTGTTGCGGCCGATGGTCCGCACATGTTCTACGGCTGTGCGGATGACGATGCCCTCCCGTGAAATCAGCACGATCTCATCCTTATCCGAGACCGTCAACATGCCCACGACCAAACCGTTTCGTCTGCTCGTCTTGATGTTGATGATGCCTTTACCGCCCCGGTGTTGGATCCTGTATTCGCCCGCCTTGGTCCGTTTGCCGAAACCATGTTCCGTAACGGTCAGCACCGTGTTTTCGTCCGAGGCCGTCGACGCGCCGACGACCTTGTCGCCTTCAGCCAGGTTGATGCCGATAACGCCTCGGGCCGTGCGTCCCATGGTGCGCACATCCTTTTCCGGAAAGCGGATTGCGAAACCGTTTCGGGTCGCAATCAGCACGTTGTCGTGCCCGTGGGTGATCTGGACTTCGATGAGTTGGTCGCCTTGGGCCAAGTTGATAGCGATGATCCCGGCCGTGCGGGGATTACTGAAGGCTTTGAGCTCCGTCTTTTTCACGATGCCTTGCCTCGTTACCATGAAGACCATGGTCCCTTCTTCGTTCAGATCCCGTACCGGCAGGCAAGTCGTGACGCTCTCGCTGCCGCCCAGATCAAGCAAGTTTACGATGGCGCGGCCGCGTGCTATGCGGCTGGTCTTGGGCAGCTCATGGACTTTGCGCCAGTAGACGCGGCCTAAGTTTGTGAAGAAGAGAATGTACTGATGCGTCGAGGCGATGAACATATCAGTGACGAAGTCTTCATCTTTCATGTCGATGCCCGTCACGCCTTTGCCGCCGCGCTGTTGCGCCCGGTAGGCGTCCTTTGGAACGCGCTTAATGTAGCCCTGGTTGGAGACGGTCACGACCATGTCTTCGTCGGCAATAAGATCCTCGACATTGAACTCGGAGGTTTCGTAGAGAAGCTCGGTGCGGCGTTTGTCGGCGTATTTCTCCTTGACGGCCAGGATCTCTTTTTCGACCTCGGCCAAAACCGTCTTCTCGCTGGACAGGATAGCCCGGAACCGCTCGATCTGCTGGAGCAGATCGCGATACTCGTTCTCGAGTTCCTCCCGCTCGAGGCCCGTGAGCCGGCGCAGGCGCATAGCGAGGATGGCATTGGCCTGCCGTTCAGTGAAGACGAAGCGCTCCATCAAACGACTCTTCGCAACATCGACGTTCTCGGACGCTCGTATGATGGCGATCACTTCGTCAATGTGGTCGATCGCCTTGAGCAGCCCTTCGACGATGTGGGCGCGTTCCTCAGCCTGGCGCAAGTCATACTCGGTGCGGCGCCGCACAATCTCGGCCCGGTGATCGATGTAGAACCGCATCATCTCTGCCAGAGACAGTACGCGTGGAGCGTTGTCCACAAGAGCCAGCATGATGATGCTGAACGTATCCTGGAGCTGGGTGTGCTTATAGAGCTGGTTCAGGACGGTCTCGGGTTCCTCTCCCTTGCGCAGTTCTATGACGATTCGCATGCCCTCGCGGTCTGACTCGTCGCGAAGGTCCGTGATGCCCTCGATGGTCTTGCTGCGCACCAGATCGGCGATGCTCTCGATGACCCGCGACTTATTGACTTGGTACGGGATCTCCGTGATGACGATCCGTTCTTTGCCGGAAGCCTTTTCCGCCTTGTCGTGCTCGAAGACGGCTCGTGCACGCACCTGAATGCGTCCCCGGCCCGTCTCGTAGGCAGTGCGCAGCTCGTGCGCCCCGTAGATGATGCCGCCCGTCGGGAAGTCCGGACCCCGTACATAGCGCATCAGATCGGCATTCGTTGCTTCAGGGTAGTCGATCATATGGGCGATTGCATCGCAGACTTCGCCCAGATTGTGCGGAGGACAGCTCGTAGCCATGCCGACGGCGATCCCTTGAGACCCGTTGACCAGCAGGTTCGGGATAGCCGACGGCAAGACGGAAGGCTCCTGCTCATTGCCGTCGTAGTTGTCTTGAAAATCAATGGTTTCCTTCTCGATGTCCGCGAGCATCTCCTCGGCGATGCTCGCCATGCGGGCTTCTGTGTACCGCATGGCCGCCGCGCTGTCTCCGTCAATCGAACCGAAGTTCCCTTGGCCGTCCGCCAAGGGGTAGCGCATACTCCATTCCTGAGCCATGCGAACCAGCGTGTCGTAGATGGCTTGGTCGCCATGGGGATGGTACTTGCCCATGGCGTCTCCAACGATGCGCGCCGACTTCTTGAACGGCCTGCCCGCGCGCAAGCCGAGCTCATGCATGGTGTAGAGGATGCGCCTATGGACGGGCTTCAGGCCGTCCCGGACGTCGGGCAAGGCGCGGCTCACGATGACGCTCATCGAGTAGTCGATAAACGACGTGCGCATCTCGTCTTCAATGGCTGTAGGGATTACGCGTTCGTCTGCCATCAATCAGGTTTTCCTATAGGGTTTTCGCCCGTTCCTTTCTCAAAGCAACGGCGATTAATCAGCTTGAAGGAATTGTGCGCCGCCCGTCTCAGATATCCAGATTGCGCACATCGAGCGCATGCTTTTCGATGAAGAGCTTGCGCGGCTCAACCAGATCGCCCATCAGTGTTACAAAGATGTCGTCGGCTGCCGTTTCATCTTCCGCACTCACCTGCAGAACGGTCCGCTTCTCGGGATCCATAGTGGTTTCCCGGAGTTGCTCGGGATTCATCTCGCCCAGGCCTTTATATCGCTGGAGCTGGATGTCTTTGCGGCCCCGTTCGAGCAGGTGCTCGCGAAGTTCGAGCAGGTCGTTCGTATCGAAGCTGACGACGCCCTCTTTGTCGATTATCTGGTACGGAGGGGCGCCCATCGCGGCCAAGGAGTCAGTGTGCTTCAAAATGACGGAGAACTCGTGGCTTCTCAGAAAGGCCAGGTCGATCTGTCCTTCCTCGAGAGGCTTGCGCTTGGACGCGACTATCCCATGGCCGTTTCCATTCCCGTTCCCATTTCCAGCCGCGTCTTTCTTTTCCAGCTCCATCTGCATCGCTGACGTATCGACGATCTCGGCCTCAAGACCAAAGAGATCGCGCTGTTCCTCAAGCGTCAACTTGCCGGGGTCGAGATACTTTTCCCGCGGCAGCAACAGGCAGCGTTCGACGGCCTCGCGTGAGGCGCCGTAGACCCGTTCGATGCGCGCGAACATGCGGGCCCGCTCATCGGCCGCGCGCACGCCCCGTACCAAGGTCTTCACATCAACCTTCTGCAGTCCGTGTCCATTGGATGCGCTCACTTCGACGCCGTCGAGCACGGCGTCGAATAGGTAGCGTTGCATTTCCTCTTCGGTCCGCAAGTAGCGCAAGGATTTGCCTTTTCTGGCTTGATAGAGCGGCGGCTGGGCGATGTAGAGGTGGCCCCGTTGTATGAGCAGCGGCATTTGCCGGTAAAAAAAGGTCAGCAGCAGCGTGCGGATATGCGAGCCGTCCACGTCGGCGTCTGTCATGATGATGACCTTGTGATAGCGCAGGTTTTCGAGTTTGAATTCGTCGGCGCCAATGCCCACGCCCAGCGCTGTAATGATCGACCGGATCTCCTCGTTGTTCAGCATTCTCTCCACCCGCGCCTTCTCAACGTTGAGAATCTTGCCGCGGATCGGCAGCACCGCCTGATACTTCCGGTCGCGGCCCTGTTTGGCAGAACCACCGGCACTGTCGCCCTCGACAATGTACAGCTCGCACAGCGCGGGGTCCTTTTCCGAGCAATCGGCCAGCTTTCCGGGCAACGCCATCGAATCAAGCGCGCCTTTGCGCCGGGCCAGGTCGCGCGCTTTGCGCGCCGCGTCGCGTGCACGGGCCGCTTCCGTTACCTTCTGAATGATGCGGTTGGCGACTGTCGGGTTCTCCTCGAAATATGTACCAAGACCCTCCTGAACCATCGAGTTCAGGATCCCCTGGACATTGCTGTTGCCCAGCTTCGTCTTCGTCTGACCCTCAAATTGGGGATTGGACACGCGCACCGATATGATCGCCGTCAGACCCTCGCGCACATCCTCGCCTGACAAGTCCCCCGCGCCTTTCTTGTCGTTTTTTCTCATGTAGTCGTTCAAGGCTTTTGTGAGCCCTGCGCGGAAGCCGCTCAGATGCGTCCCCCCCTCATAGGTGTTGATGTTGTTCGCGAAGCTAATGACTGTCTCGCTATAGGCCGTAGTGTACTGCAGCGCTACCTCGCCCTGGATGTGGTCTTTCTCGGCGGCGAAGCAGATCGCTTTGCGGTGAAGGCTCTCTTTCTTGCGGTTCAGCCACGCGACATATTCCATGATGCCGCCCTTGTACTGCATTACGACGGCTTCGTCATCGGTCCGCTCGTCTTCAAAGCTGATGCGGAGGTCCGTGTTGAGGAAGGCCAGTTCCCGCAACCGGTTCAGAAGCGTTTCCCCGTTAAAAACCGTTTCCTCGAAGATCTCGGGGTCGGGCCGGAACGTAATGCGCGTGCCCGTGCTTCGCGTACGGCCCCGCCTCTCAAGTTTGCTTTGAGCTACGCCCCGGCGAAAGTTCATGAACCAGATATGGCCATCTTGCTTTACCTCGGCTTCGAGCCATTCCGAGAGGGCGTTGACGCACGAGATGCCCACCCCGTGCAAGCCGCCAGCGACTTTGTAAACGGTGGCGTTAAACTTGCCCCCCGCATGAAGGGTCGTCAACACGACTTCGAGCGCGCTCTTGTCCGGGTACTTCGGGTGCATGCCGACGGGGATGCCGCGGCCGTTGTCAATGACCGAGACGCTGTTGTCGATATGAATTACAACCTCTATGCTATTGCAGTAGCCTGCCATAGCTTCGTCAATGCTATTATCAACGGCCTCATACACCAGGTGATGTAGTCCTCTGTTACTGGTATCTCCGATATACATGGCGGGCCGTTTTCGTACAGCCTCAAGGCCTTCGAGGACCTGGATCGAGTTTGCGTCGTAAGTGCTTTGTTCCATTTAACTTACCTCGAGTGAGCAATCTTTGTGCCAAAGGTCTTGATAGACCACTAAAATTATAGCAGAAATGAGGTGGGAACTCAACAAAAAAACGCAATATTTTGAGCTTAATCGAGGGTCTCTACACGTTATCTTGCGATTTGAGGGTCTCTTCATCCGCCTGCAGCAAGATGAAGGCGTCTGACACCAGTTCCGCGCCGGCCAAGCGGTTGATCCGTCGAATCAAGGTCCATTTCTGGAAGGCAAAACGATGCATCCAAACAGGGCTCTCCGCAACAATGTACAGGGTCCCGTCCTTGACCGTTTTCGGCCGGCCGTGCTCGAAAAGATGGGGGCCCGCCACCTCGGGCCAACGGTTCCAGATCTCTGCATAGGCCAGTTGCTTACCTAGAACGGTCGTCTGCACCATCTTGTTCAGGATGGCATGGACGCTTTTGGGATCACCTCCTCTCAAGCCTGCCTCCTTCAATGAGGAATGCCTCGCACCCCGTCTTGAACACCTCTCTGGGGTTGCGCAGATCGGTGGTTGTCAGGATGCATTGGACCTCTTTGTCGAGACTACCGACCAATCCCCGCGACCGCGCAGCGTCTAATTCGGACAGCACGTCGTCCAGCATGAGGATAGGATACTCGGCTGTCTGTTCCCGAACCAGCTCGATCAGGGCGAGTTTCACGGCGAGCGCCGCGCTTCGCTGTTGGCCCTGCGATCCGAAGGTGCGGCCGGCCCGCCCCCCCACCAGGAATAGAACGTCGTCGCGGTGGGGGCCGCGACTGGTCGCGCCCCTGCGAAGATCGGCCTCCCGGACGCGGGCCAGCACGGTCTCTATGGGCTCGTCGGAAGGGATGTCCGGCTCATACGTCATATCGAGGTGCTCGCTGCCCGCGATCCGGCGGTAGGCTTCCCCGGCATAGCGCTGGAGTGCTTGAATGAAAAGGCGGCGTTGCTCGACGAGGGTGCGGCCGTGGCGAGCCAGTTGCTGATCCCACGCGTCGATCAGGTCCGGGTCGGGGCGCTCGGCTTTCAGCAATTCGTTGCGCTGGCGCAGAATCTGGTGGTATTGCTGGAGCGCTCGCAGATACGAGGGACTCAGTTGCGAAAGCTCTATGTCGAGGAAGCGGCGCCGGCTTGATGCCGACCCACGCACCATCAAGACGTCTTCGGGCGAGAAGAAGACGACATTCACCTTGCCCAGAATGTCGCTTACGCGCGTCTGGGGAACGCCGTTTACCTTGAAGCGCTTCTGGCCCTGCCACCAGTTCGCAGAAAGCTGCACCTCGCGGTCGCGTCGCTGGAATGCGCCCATGATATGGAACTGGTCGTGGCCATGCCGCACCAGCTCCGCTTCACTGTTGGTACGATGGCTCTTCGACCTGGTCAGATAAAGAACGGCCTCGAGAAGAGACGTTTTGCCTTGGGCGTTGTTGCCCCGTATGATGTTTAAGCCACTGCCCGGCCGGAAATCGGTGTCCTGCAGACCTCGGAACCCTTCGCATTTGAGTTTTCTCAGCACCATGTCGAAGCCGGCATTCGGGGACATTTCCAGGCGTCTGGCCGCAGTGCGCCGACATGCGCAAAGGCCTTCTCAACCACAGCAAGCTCCATGTTGGGGAGGAAGCGGCCTGCAGCCAGAACTGTTGCGAACGGGCCTCTACGCCCAAGGCCGCGCGTCGCTCGCACGACAGGGAGGAACTTACCATGCCGCCCCAAACGCTGTCAATGCACGACGGGCGCGGACAGAGGATAGACCGGCGCAATCTCGTGTGGGCTGCCGGGACACGACCTACGGTGCCCGCCCTGCCTATCGCTCTTCTACACCGGTGAAAAATACTGGCTGAGCTCTTCCCATACGGTCTCGAAGTAGTTGCGGACCAGGCCGAACGACATCGATTCGCGCTTGAGCCGGTGGTTCGGGCGCGTTTTCAGCGAACGGTACAGGCGGTGGAGCCGCTTGGCGATTTCAGGCATGTCGTATTTCGCCGTTGTTTCTCTTGCTGCCAGGCTCCAATTGCGCAAGCGTTCCGGATCCTTGAGCGCATCGAGAACGGTTTGCGCGAAGACGCTCTCGTCAGCATCCCCGGGAACGAGCCGCCCGTTGATGCCGTCCTCGACGAAATCGCGCACGCCATTGGCGTCGAGTGCGACGACAGGCGTGCCCGCTGTGAGCGCCTCGAGCACTACCATTCCTTGTGTTTCCGTTTTCGAGGCAAATACGAAGAGCGTGCCGGCCGCATAGAGATCGACGAGGTTCTTGCCGACTACTTTGCCCGTGAAATGGACCCGTTCTCCGCCGTATCCGCGCGCCTCTGCAAGCTCCGGCAGATGGTCGCGGTGTTGACCGTCGCCGGCGACGACCAGGTGCGCGTGCGGTACTTCTTCGAGAACATCGAGACATGCACTAACGAGATAGTCGAGGTTTTTCTCGGGCGCAAGCCGGCCGACATAAACCAGCATCGGCGCATCGAGAGGGATGGCGAGGCGTCTGCGGGCGGCAGCCGCGTCGGCCCTGGCAAACTGCTTGCGCTCGACGCCGGTAGGCAGTACCTCGATAGGCGTCTGTACCCCGCGCTCGCGCAGCATGCGGCGGATGTCGCGCGTGGGCGCGATGACGAGGTCGCACAACTCTGCGAAATCGATGCAGTGGCGGATGATCGTTTTGCGCGCCATCCGTTCGTTCAGGGGCACGTAGTGGGTGTATTCCTCGTAAAGGGTGTGGTAGGTGAAGACAAGCGGAAGACGGTGCTGTCTGGCGAGACGCAGGCCCATCTCGCCCAAGAGAAAGGGATGATGCACATGCACCACGTCGAACAATTCCTTTCCGAAATCCATGAAAGTGCCGCCGGCCAACGGCAAAGGCACGCTGAAGTCGCTGTGCAGGAACTGACGGATTGAAGGCAGCCGCTGAACGCCGTCCTCGTTCTGGGCCGGCCGATCGTATTCCGGGGCATAGACAACGACGCGGTCGCCGAGGGCGCGCAAATAGCGCTGGAACAAGTCCACTGACAGCGCTACGCCGGCCACGAACGGCAGATACGTATTTGTAAAAAACGCAACGTGGTAGTTTTCTTTCGAGGGCATCGGCCTTCCTCTTCGCACCTTCATAAGGCGGCGTTCCTCATCAATGTACCATCCCAGTCTCCCTTTAGGGAAACGCTTTGAGGGTGGTTTTCCACACCTCCATGCGCCCTCAATCCTCGGGCAATGCGTCACGGCCGCTGAACGGCCGCCACCTAACGGCGCAATCCCTTTCGGCAGTTTCGGCTGTCAGGTCCACGTTGAAAAGGAGAAAGGCGCTTCTCCGCTTAGCCTTATCCGGTGACTGCGGCGCGCCGATGCGCTTGATCGAGCCGCCGCAGCCGTGCTAAACCCTTTCAATACACATACATTAAGTGAATCAAACGAGACGTATGCACCATGGGACAGTCGTCAAGAGGGGCTGTGGTCTTGATCAGTGGCGGGATGGATTCCACCACGCTGTTGCATCATGTTGCCCAGACGCTAAGACGGAGGCCGTTGCACGCAGTCAGTTTCCATTACGGGCAACGTCATGCAAAGGAGCTCGCCTGCGCCGTATGGCAGGCCCAAGCCGCCGCTGTAGACGCCCATCAGATTATTGATGTCTCATACCTCGGCCACTTGCTCAGGGACGGTACGACATTGGTCGGCGAGGGCGGTGACGTGCCCGCTCTCGAGGACTTGGCCCCCGCAGATCGCGACCAGCCCTCCACCTACGTGCCCAACCGCAACATGATCTTCCTGTCGCAGGCGGCGGCTTACGCGGAGGCCCACGGCATCTATGACGTGTTCTATGGCGCCCAAGCCCTCGACGAATATGGTTACTGGGATTGCACGGAGGCGTTCATAGAACGCTTGAACGCGGTGCTGGCGCTGAACCGGCGCGTTCCGGTCGTCGTGCGGGCGCCGTTTGTGCGTCTGAAGAAGGCCGAGTCTCTGGCAATGGGTCTTGCGCTTGGGGTGGATTTCAGCCACACTTGGAGTTGCTACCGGGGCGGCGAGAAAGCGTGCGGCGCATGCCCTACCTGTGTTGAGCGGCTTAAGGCCTTCGCGGAGGCCGGCGTGCCTGATCCCGTGCCCTATGAGTGAGGTGCGGGCCGGCCCCGGGTTCCTGCGACGGTCCGGCGCACAAAGGAGCTGATGAGATGTACATCGTTCACGTCCATGTCCATGTCAACGAGGGGGCCGAGGAAGCATTCAAGGACGCTTCGGTGAAAAACGCGCGCAACAGCATCCTTGAACCGGGAATTGCCCGTTTCGATGTAGTCCAGCAGGTCGAGGACAGGACCCGTTTCGTGCTGGTCGAGGTGTACCGCACCGAGGCGGACGCAGCCAAACACAAGGAGACGCCCCACTATCTTACGTGGCGCAATGCGGTCGCGGGTATGATGGCCGAACCCCGGCAGGGCATCAAGTACGACGGCATTTTCCCTGACGACGCCGCCTGGGACTAAGCGTGTGCGGCGCAGCCTTTCGGTATGCTGAGCGCGCTGGTACTAAGCCTGGCCCTGGCCGGCGGCTACGCGCCGGCGCCGGTCATGATGGCTTCTGGACCCCATCCCCGGGTTTTTCTTACGCCTAATGAGGCCGTTCGCGTCCGTGAACGGTCCACTCGATTGGGTTGGGCCCGGGAGATCCGCGAGCGGATTCTCGATGAGGCCGGCGATCTGCTGGCTGAGCCGCTTGATGTCCCGCGCGACGGGGGCCAATGGATTCATTGGTACACCTGCAAGAAAGACGGCGGACCACTGAAGCCGAAGTCGCCCGAGCGCCATGTGTGTAGCATCTGCGGCGCCGTGTACACAGGCTGGCCTTATGATCAGGTCTACGTAACCTTCAGGCACCAGCATTGGTTGTCGGCTGTCGACGTCTTAGGGCTGGCCTATCTGCTGGACCCGAAACCCGCGTTTGCGGCGCGCGTGCGCGAAATCCTCCTCGAATACGCCTCGTTCTACCGCGACCTGCCGCTGCACAACATCCATAACCGGAAGGGAAGCGCCAAGGCGCGGCTTTTCGCCCAGACGCTTGACGAGGCCGTGATGCTGTGTCGCATCGTGCGGGGTTACGATTTCGTTTACGAGGCGCCGTGTTTTTCAACTAGCGATCACGGGACAATCCGGACTCAACTTCTTATGCCCATGGTCAAAACCATTCGGGCGAACAATCGGGGCATGTCGAACTGGCAATCGTGGCACAACGCCGCCATTGGTTGTACCGGTTTTCTGCTGGGAGACCACGAACTGACGGACCATGCGGTGAACGGACGCTCCGGGTTTCTGTTCCAGATGAGCCGGTCTGTAGCCTCGACTGGGATGTGGTATGAACAGGCGCCGATCTACCATTTCTACGCGCTGGACGCCCACATCCAGCTTATCGAGGCGGCCGGCCGCTCGGGAATCCCTTTGGCAGATATGCCTATCGTGAAAAAGCTTTTCGACGCCCCGATCCGTCAGCTTTATCCCGATGGGACGTTTCCTGCGCTCCAAGCCAGCGAGCGGACCAGCATCAGAGACCAGCGTCGGCTCTACGAGGTGGGTTATTGCCGTTTTGGCGACGCGCGGTACCTTTCTTTTCTCGAGCCGCGCGACTCGGTCGAGGCCCTGCTGTGGGGCATGGACGATCTTCCGCCGCCTCCGGCCGATTTGCCGCGGTTGATCTCGTCGAATGCCCCCGCGGAGGGGATTGCGGTTCTGCGAAATCCCGCGCGCGGCTTGGCGCTATTCCTCGACTATGGACATGGCATGAGCGGCCATGTGCAGCCTGCCAAACTGGGGATTACTCTCTACGCCTTTGGCGAGGAGCGTCTCGTCGATCCTGGGCGTTTTCCCTACGGCAACCCGCTCCATAAGTCGTGGTACAGGCAGACGCTCGCCCATAATACGGTTGTCGTTGCCGAACACAGCCAATGGGTAACCTGTGGGAAATTGGCCGGCTTTGCGGCGCGCGACGGCTGGTCTGTTGCACGTGCCCGGTGTGAGAACGCGTACCGGGGGGTGGTGCTCGACCGTACGGTGGCCATGAACGACAACTTGGTGGTGGACGTGTTCAGGTGCGATGCGAACCGTACAACAACTTTTGACTTGCCGCTCCATTTCCGCGGCGAGCTTGCCAACCTACCCCAAGCCGAGCCTGTTGCGCCCCTGGCAAGACATGGGGGCTACCAACACCTGCGCGAACTCGAGCGCTTCAAAGAGCCGCTGCGGCAATTCGACGTGCTCGCGCCACACGGACGCCGTATTCACATCCGTGTTCTCGATCTTTCGACAAGCTACAGGGCTCTCGGTTTCGGCGACTCGCCTTCCGAAGTCGTCCCCCTGATCCTGCGGCGGCAGAAAGGGACGGACGCGGTTTTTGTGACAGCGTACGAAATGCTCGAACCCGGCGAGGAACCCTGCGACCTGTTTGCGGCCGTCGGGCGCGATGTAACCGTAACCTGGAGCGACGCCGCGCTCTTCGTGGGGGAGAAAACGCGTTTCAGCAAGGGAGGCTGCAATTACTACGTAGGTGAAGGCGGGGCCATGCGATTGAATAGGGGAGATGCCGGTTAAATGGTGGATAGATCCCGCCTTGGTGGCAGACGATCAACGAAGGGTCCATGCCGAGTTCGCGGGCCCGGCGCGCAAGCAGTGCCAACTACCATTGGATCGCCTTCCCAATATCTCCTGCGGTCAACTCGCCCTCTATGCTCTACCCGCTCCCGGAGCATCTCCCTCTCATACCACGGCGAACAGCTTGCGGTAGGTCCTGGGAGACATGCCTTTATGGCGTTTGAACTGATGACAGAAGTGGGCCGCGTCGCAGAAACCGAGGGTATGAGCGACATCCGTGATTGAATGACCTACATGAAGGAGCATCCAGCTTGCCCGCTGGATGCGGCGGCGCTGGAAGTAGTCCATGGGACTCCAGCCGGTAGCCTCTTTAAAGACTTGCGCGAAGTGGGGAGGCGACATGTCCGCTTCTTCAGCGAGCAACGCTACGCGGAACTCGCTGTTCTCGGAAATGATTGCTTCGACGCGGCGCAGGGCCAGAAGGATGCCTTCATGCATGCCCATGGCGGTCCGGCCGTCGAGGTCTTCCGTCAACGCCCGCGCCAGGACGATCATGAGCTTTTCGAGACTGCATTTCATGAAGGCGAGCGAAGGGGATCGGCGCTGCTCCTCGACGCCGATATCGCGAAGCTCGCGCATGCACGCGTGATATTCCTCCTCGAGCAGCAGGTGTTGCGGAATCATCGAGTAGTCGGGGCTTCTTACCATTCCGGTTGCCATGAAGAGCGGGATAAGCCGTTCCACTCCCCACACCTCCGTTACGTCGTGAAGGAGCCACTCCGGGAGGTACGCGCAGTTGACAATGTGAACCCCGTCCATTTCGTCAAGCTCGTGAACCTGACCCGGAGCGATGACGTAGACCGACCTGCGCTGGATCCTCGTCTCGCACATGGCCGTCCGGTGGATGGCCGTGCCTCCTGTCACGAAGCCAATCTCGTAGTGATCGTGGTCGTGGGCAGGGTAGTGATGGCGGGAGGTGTCGTAAAACACGTCCCCGCAGTGGATGGGTTCCTTGTCGTCGCGGGGGGGGGCCTTTTCGGCGAGAGGGCGGAACACATGCGTGAACACCCTTACCGGAGAACTCGCGCTGAGGCGTTCCTCCGATTGGGTTATGGTATGTTGAGGTTCAAGTGCATATAAGGAATTCATACAACAATTTCATCGATCGCGAACAATCGCTTTCCCTCCCCTTTCTCATATGCTGAACTGTCGCCGTTGCATCAATCTGTTTACGGCAGGTTCTGGCAAATTCCGCCGCCGGTTTTGTACTGTGCTCAAAAATACTAGGACAGACGCCCAGAGGTAATCAAGTCCGGGAACGCCGGCTCGAACCGCCGCGTCGGAATATACGACGCCATCCTAAGATGGTTCAGGAGCGCTTGCTTATGAAAATCGCCGTTGTGTTGTTAATAGTGGTTCTTTTGGCTGACGGGGAGGCCGCTTGCGCGACAGAGGATCCAGATAGTGCGGAGCAGCCGGCCGCGGCGCATAAGCATCTCGCGGGTCTTACGAGAGCCGCCGGCGGGGCCGTTTCTCTAGATGGCGAAGCGTTCCGCGGCATTGGCATGCAGTACCACGACTGCTTTTCACGCCGGTTGATCAACCACAAGGACACCAGCTATCGCGAAGGGTTTCGCGAACTTGCCTCATATGGGGTCCCTTTCGTCCGGTTCCAGGCTTGCGGTTTCTATGCGAGCGAAATGCGGCAATATCTGGACGACAAGGACGCGTACTTCGCGATCATGGATGATGTCGTAGCCACAGCCAAGGAGAATGGCGTGGGGTTGATGCCGAGCCTGTTCTGGTGGCTGGCCTGCGTCCCCGATCTAGTCGGCGAGCCAGTCAATCGGTGGGGCAACCCAGAGAGCAAGACGCGGGCCTTCATGCGTGAATACACGACAGAAATGGTGACCCGTTACAAAGACTCGCCAGCCATCTACGCCTGGGAGTTTGGCAACGAGTACAACCTGAACATGGACCTACCCAACGCCATGGACGTGCTGCCGGCGATCGTCCCTCACCTGGGTACGCCGGAGAGCCGAAGTGAAAAGGACGTGCTCACTTTTGACATGGTGCATGGTGCCTTTGTCGAGTTTGCAGAAACGGTCCGCAGATACGACCCAAACCGCCTCATCAGCACAGGGAACGCCATCTCGCGGCCTTCATCGCATCATCAGCGCATCGAGGGCACATGGGCGCCGGACAGCAAGGAGGAGTTTCTGCAGCACTTGATAGACGTGAATCCCGATCCCATGGACACGATCTCTGTTCATGTCTACCCTGGTATGCTTGAAGAGGGGTATTTCGGAAAAGAGCGCGTAACCTACGAAGAGCTGATGTCGCTCTGCATGAGAGCGGCACAGGAATCCGGCAAGGTCCTCTTTCTTGGAGAGTTCGGGGCCCCAGACGATGTGGAAGGCGGCCGCGAGCTGGCCCGTATCGAGAACAGAAAGCTGTTTGACGCCATCCTGGCGACAGGCGTGCCGCTGTCCAGCTACTGGGTCTACGACTTCAGCCACCAGGACCATTTTATCAACGTGACCTCGACGAACCACCGCAGCTACGTGCTCGATATGGTC
>CAZBQH010000474.1:0-9886 GCA_964493915.1 uncultured Nitrospiraceae bacterium | reverse complement strand
ATCCTGATTTGCTTTAGAGAGAACTCAATTCATTCCATGGTTGCCTGAACACGGGGACGTTAGAGTTGCATCATTCCGCGTGCGACCGGGGGGCGGCTGTTTTCAGAAGCGTGCGAAGGGTGTGCTCGCCAGCGTCGAGGGAGCGTCTCTGCTGCCGGGCCTTCGCCGATGGTGGTCCAGGATCAGCAGCATGTAGTGCGCTGAGAATCAGGGAGAGAGGGAGGAACCTTGTCAGATGTTGGACAGTAGTGATGTAGTGCTCTGCATTATAGATTATCAAGAAAAGCTTCTACCGAAGATTGCAGGCGCCGAGGCGATCTTGGCCCGAGGTATACGCCTTATCAGGTTTGCCCGGGAAATGGATATCCCCATTCTGCTTTCGGAGCAATACCCAAAAGGCCTTGGGCGCACCGTAGAGAGTGTTCGTGAAGCGATGGGCCATGTCACGCTGATCGAGAAACTCTCGTTTGGCTGTTTGGGTTCAGCCCAGTACAGGGAGGCCCTCGAAGCGACGAACAGAAAGCAAGTGCTCTTGGCAGGGGTCGAGACCCACGTCTGTGTTTTGCAGACGGCGTTGGCGGCTCTTGAATCCCAGTATCAAGTCTATTTGGCGGCCGATGCATCAGGAGCTCGCCATGTATACGATCACGACATTGCGTTGCGTCGCTTGGAAAGGGAAGGCGCGACGCTTGTGACCGCTGAGACCGCCATGTTTGAGATGCTTCGCGAGGCCGGCACGCCGCAGTTCAAGCGCGTGTTGCAGATTGTCAAATAGCCGAAGCCGTTGCGTGTTGCATGTTAGAAGGCGTGGGGTGATTGAGGTGGCGCTCAACCGCCTCAATCGTCCCGGTATTCCTTCAAATGGTAAGGGTCGTCGTCCAATTCCTGGGCGGGACCATTCAGAGGGGGTTCCTCGGGCCGTTGTGCAGGTTGGGTGTCGGGGGAAGTGCCGGGAGGTTGGTTAGAGGCGTTGTTTGCGTCTGTTTCAGTTTGCTCGAGTGTCTCTCCGGCCGTTTTTTGCTTCTTTTCTTTGTCGGGCGCATCACTTCTGGCCAGCGCGTCAATGTACGTTTCGGGATCCATGCGGGACAAGTCGCGGAGCTCTTTTTGAACGGGGCGCAGCTCCTTGGCGATGTCCGTCTTCGTCTCGCTAACGTACGTTTTCACGTCGCGTATCGTACGGACGATAATCTTTGCAAACTCAGGGAATTTTTCAGGGCCCATGATGACGAGAGCCAAGCCCATAATGATGATGAGTTCGCCCATTCCTATGCTGCTGAACATATTGTATACCGCCTATGCAGGGCAGATGCCTACTGCGCACTCGCTTTCTGGCGCCGAAGCACCAAGTATGAGGCCCAGATGCTTAGTTCATAGAGCAGGATCAAGGGTACCAACATGACTATCATTGAGAAAATATCCGCCGGCGTCAGCAACGCTGAGACAATGGCCATACCCACAATCGCCACGCGCCGGTGCTTCTTAAGCGTGTCCGGCGACAGCAACCCGAGGTAGACCAGAATGAGAACCACCATAGGGAACTGAAAAGCAATCGCAAAGGCGAGCAGCGCCATCAGGATAAAGGAAACGGTCTCATTCATCCGCAATTGCATGACGACGCCTTTGGGCGCCCACTCAAGCAGGTAGGGCAGTATAAGGGGCAGTACGCCCCAGTAAGCCACTGCTACGCCGGCGATTGCCAACACGCCGCAGCCCCCTATGAGAAAGCGCGCCACCTTTTTTTCCCTCGGGGTCAGCCCTGGAAAAACAAAAGCACAAATCTGGTAAATGATGTAGGGTAAGGCGATAATCAGCCCTCCATAGGCCCCAAGCTTGAGCTTTACTAATACAGGCTCGATGGGATTCAGCGCCGTCCACTGGACGCCTTCGGACGTGTCAGCGGCATTCTCAACCGCCACGGTCTTGCCGGACTCGTCCACGACAACAGGGTGGGCAATTCTTTCGAGCGGTTTGAGGGGGCGCGAAACGACCTCGAACAGCGTCGACGAAAGCGCATAGCATACGATGACCGCCGCTACCAGCGCGATGCCCGACCGGATAATCCGCGTTCGCAGCTCGCCCAGATGCTCCGTAAAGGTCATCCGGGCTTCTGCGTCGTATTCTTTTCTCTGTGTCGCCAACATGTGGGTCCTTATGGGACGGGGGGCGCCGCTCTCCCTCTCTGCAGCATGATCTTACCGTGCAGAAGGGGCCGGACACAAACAGCAGCGCTCTCGGGTTGGATCCGGAAGCTGTTTTCGAGGATGTAAGGCCGGGACAACAGGGCCGAGCGAGCTACGGTTCAGAACGGCTGGGCGCCTGTATCATCGTCGTCCGCTCTCTCGAGCATGCCGGCTTCCGACACGCCTTGCCCTTGCACGAGTCCTTTGAGTGCTTTGCCGGGTTTGAACAGAGCGACGCGCTTGCGTGTAATGGGGACCTCCTGGCCCGTACGGGGGTTCCGTCCTATGCGGGAATCTCGTTCTTTGACCTCGAAAACGCCGAAATTGCGTATCTCAAGCCGCTTGCCTTCGGCGAGGGACTGCGTAATGGTGTCAAGAGCCGCCTGGACGATGTCCGAGACCTCGTTTTGGGTATATCCCACCCGTTCGGAGACAAGATTCACCAAGTCTTTCTTCGTCAACTACGCAATGCCTCCTCGGTCAAAGGGTAACCCGGCCGCCAACCGTACGCTTCATCTTGCCCCTAGTCTGGAACGCCGTGCCCGTAGCGCGTTAGGCTCACGGCTTAGCGGAAGAGGCTTCTGACCTGGCCCATATACCAATCACGCAATTGCGGAACCAAGGTGAACACCCCTATCACAACAATGACAACAACTGCCGCGATGATGGCCTTCTTCTGACTTGAGGTGAGGCCTTTCCGCACGCCGGCGACATCCGTGTCGAGGGGGATGCGCTCGCCGCGCTCGGCGCGCATCCTCTTGTCTTCAAGGCCGCCGAGTGTTTCGTTAATTGAAATAAAGGCGCGGTGCCACTCGTTCTGAAGTTTCTTCACAGCCACTTCGGATTGCGAATAGATGCTCTCGAGGTTGGTGGCGCCCGAAATGATGTTCATGGTATTCGCATCGAGTTGGTAGTCAGATCGCAGGGCTTCGCGGAGGACTTTGTGCTGGCGGGCGAGTTTGCTCTTGATTTTGAGGAAGTTGTTTTCGAGTTGCGCCTTATTAACACCCGGACTGGGATACGCGCTCAGGATTTGGTTGAATAACAGCCAGTCGTTCATGAACTCGCGCGTTAGCTGACAATTGCGCTCGAGAGTGTCGACGGTCTTCTGCTGTTTCTTGCTCAGTCCCATGACAGGCTGTCCCTCTGTGTTTCGTTGGAGCCCCGCAAACCCTGACAACTTACCACACGAAAGGGTCAAAGTCAACCTAAGTTATGCGGAATTGGCCCTTTAGGGGTCTCCAGAATCACACGTGTTTGCGCAATGCGATGAAGTTTTTCACGAGCGTTTTCCCGTGTTCCGTGAGGATGCTCTCCGGATGGAATTGGACGCCCCAAACCGGGAAACGTCTATGGGCGACGGCCATGATTTCCTTTGCGCTAGTCTCTGCGGTGATCTCCAGCACGGCGGGGCAGGTCTCGCGTTTGATGATCAGCGAGTGATAGCGCGTTGCCGTGAATGGCGAAGGAATGCCCGCAAAAAGCCCGGTTCCCGTGTGATGAATGGCGCTGACCTTGCCGTGCATGATCCGCTCGGCGCGGACGATGTCGCCGCCGTAGGCAGCTCCGATGCTCTGGTGACCAAGGCAAACGCCCAGGATTGGGAGTTCCGGGCCGAGTTTTCGGATGAGCTCGACGGAAATGCCGGCTTCGTGGGGCGTGCAGGGGCCCGGGCTGATCACGATATGGTCCGGCTCAAGGGCGCGGACCCCCTCGACGTCTATTGCATCATTGCGGAAAACGCGAACGTCCTTCTCGAACTCGCCGAGGTATTGAACCAGGTTGTAGGTAAAGGAGTCATAGTTGTCGATAATCACGATCATGATTCGAGCCCTTTCTCAGCGAACTCGATGGCCCGGACCAGGGCCTTGGCTTTGTTGCGCGTTTCTTCGTATTCGTTTTCAGGAATGCTGTCGTAGACGATGCCCGCCCCTGCCTGCAAATACGCGACGTTGTCTTTGATAACCAGCGTGCGAATGATGATGCAGGTGTCCATGTCGCCGTTGAAGCTGATGTAGCCGCAACCGCCGGCATAGGGTCCGCGCCGGACGGGCTCGAGCTCGTCGATGATCTCCATAGCGCGGATCTTGGGCGCCCCGCTGACGGTACCCATGGGAAAAGTGGCCCGCAAAGCGCTGTACGTGTCTTCGTCCTTCCGCATTGCGCCTTGAACTTCCGTGACGATATGCATGACGTGGGAGTAGCGCTCGATGTACTTGAAACGGCCCTTTGCGGGGGCGACAGAACCGGGCTCGCTGATCCGGCCGATGTCGTTCCGGCCCAGGTCGACAAGCATGATATGCTCGGCGACCTCCTTTTCGTCGTCAAGGAGGTCCTTCTCAAGGGCGGCGTCCTCCTCAGGAGTGGTCCCGCGGGGCCGGGTACCAGCGATGGGGCGGACCATGCACTTGCCTTCCTTGACTTGGGTCATGACCTCCGGGCTCGAACCGACGAGGGTCAGATCGGGATATTTTATGAGCGTCATGTACGGGCTCGGGTTGATGCAGCGCAGCGCGCGGTAGATGTTGACGGGGCTTGCATATACCTCCCGCTCGAAGCGTTGCGAGAGCACGACTTGGAATATGTCGCCTGCGCAGATGTACTCCTTGGCCTTGCGAACGGCGTTGGAGAAGGTCTCCTTCGTGAAGTTCGAGCGCATTTCCGTGTCGGCCTGGCCCGAGTGCAGCCGCTCCGTAGTGACAACGAGGGGGCGGTGCAAGGCCCGGTCGAGTTCCTCGATCTTGCGCACTGCCTCGTTGTAGGCGTGGTCCGCGGCCTCCGTGACGTGCGCATTCGACACAATCTTGATGCGGTTCTGCACGTGGTCGAAGATGAGGATCGTGTCGGTGATCATGAAGTAGAGGTCGGGCAGGTTGAGCGGGTCCGGGTTCTTGTCGGGCAGGCGTTCGAAAAAGCGGACTTGGTCATATGAAATATAGCCGACGGCGCCCCCGTGGAATGACGGGACGCCCGGAACAGTCACGGGAGTGTAGCCTGCCATGAGCTTGCGCAGTTCTGCGAGCGGATCTTCCGTCTCATATGTCTCGGAGTTGCCGTTGCGCCGGAGGGTCACTTGTTTGCCCCGTGATTTGAACACGACCGAGGGATTGCGCCCTAGAAACGAGTAGCGGCCGATAGTGTCGGCCCGCTCGACGCTCTCGAGTAAGAAGGCGAAGTCTTGGTTTCCGGCGATTTTCAAGTATGCCGTCACAGGCGTCTCGAGGTCCGCCACGATGTCGCGATACACGGGGACCAATGCGCCCGGGCGCGCTAACGCCCTGAATTGGTCCAAAGTGGGATGGATCATGGGCCTGCCTCCTTCTCAGTTCGTAGCGACGCCGTCGCCGGCGAGCGTGACCGTTCCATCAAAGCCGACCTTGCGGTAAAAACAGCTTGTCTCGTTGGTGTGGCAAGTTGGGCCCATGGGATTGCACTTGAGAAGCAGAGCATCCGCATCGCAGTCCGTACGGACCTCCATTACTTCGAGGTAATGCCCAGAGGATTCGCCCTTCAGCCAGAGCTTCTGCCTGGACCTCGACCAGAAACAGGCTCTCTTGTCCCGCAAGGTACGGGAGAGAGACTCCGTATTCATATAGCCGACCATGAGGACTTGGCCGGTCTCCCAGTGCTGTACGACGGTCACGACAAGGCCCTTATCGTCGAGCTTCAGCATGTCCATGAGTTGACCGATCTTCATGCCTGTAGGATCTGTGGTCATTGTGGAACTCCTAGCTGGATCGCGTGAATACAATAGACAGATGCTCATAGCATCGATGAATCGCAACGGAAGAATGCGCCGGAAAGATCTAGGAATGGATGCAGGGACGCCATCGCCACAAGGTGGGGTCAAACGGTGACGGCATCGTGTTCTCTCCGGTTGAAATGTGTCCAGGCCCTATGTCCGGCCGTTCAATCAGCTTATACTACAGGTCGCGGATGTTTTGCAAGCGCAAATCAGTCTTTGTGGGCGGTTGCTATGAACTTACAAATTGATGCTCTTGATGCTCTCCGTTTGGCTGCTCTGTGGGTGGTGATCGGCAGCGCGCCTATGGCAGCTGCCTCAGTCTGGCCAGATGCCGACTGGCCGGAAAAGACGCCCAGTGAAGTTGGGCTCGACGGGTCCAAGCTTGAAGCAGCGCGCGATGTCGCCTCGGCGGGAGGAGGGTCGGGTTGCATCGTTCGGCATGGTTTCCGGGTCTTTTGCTGGGGCGATCAGCATCGTCTCTATGACCTGAAGTCTACGACGAAATCCATCGGATCTCTGGCGCTCGGTCTTGCCCTTGGCGATGGAAAGGTATCCCTCGACGATAAGCTTGTGCTCCGTCATCCAGAGCTGCGTGGACCTATCGCCGGCGATGCGCAGCGTGCCTGGTATGGAAAGATCACCCTGCGCCACCTTGCCGCACAAACCTCGGGTTTCGAGAAGCCGGGCGGCTACGGGACACTGCTGTTCGAACCAGGTACGCGTTGGTCCTATAGCGACGGGGGCGCCAATTGGCTTGCAGACTGCCTGACCCTCGCCTATACGGAGGATCTTGACGCGGTCCTTTTTCGCCGCGTCTTTGGCAAGATTGGCATCTCGCGGGAGGATCTTGTCTGGCGCGACAACGGGTACCGCCCGGATGTGCTTGAGGGGATTAAGCGGCGGGAATTCGGATCCGGCGTGTCCGCGAGTGTAGACGCCCTGGCGCGTATCGGTTACCTCATGCTGCACCATGGCCGTTGGCAAGACGCTCAGCTTCTGCCGGCGGATTTCGTGGCCCAAGTAAGCCGTCCCCCATCTTGTCTTGAGGGGCTGTCTGTCGAGAATCCGGGACGTTACGGCAACGCCTCTGACCATTACGGTCTCCTATGGTGGAACAACGCGGACGGTGCGCTGGAAGGCGTGCCTGTTGACGCCTTCTGGGGGTGGGGTCTCTACGACAGCCTGCTCGCGGTTGTCCCGAGCCTCGACATGGTCGTGGTCCGCGCGGGCGGCCCCTTACAGGAGGCTTGGAGCGCCCGTTACCGAGTGCTTGAGCCCTTCCTGGGTCCCATTGCAGCTTCTGTAAGGGGATCCAGCTCTGATCTGCCGCCGGCGATCCCGGTTGTCTCGGGCGTTGAATGGGCGCCGCGCTCGACTGTCTTGCGAGCGGCCGAGGGCAGCGATAATTGGCCCATGACTTGGGCTGACGACGACGCCCTTTACGCCGCCTACGGCGACGGTTGGGGCTTCGAGCCCCGCGTACCGGAGAAGCTGAGTCTTGGCTTAGCCCGCATCGCCGGGCCGCCGGATGCGTTCGTTGGCGAAAACATACGCGCCCCGTCGGTCGAGCGTAAGGGGGACGGTAAGCGGGGGCCGAAGGCGTCGGGCATCCTGATGGTAGACGGCGTGCTCTATCTGTGGGCGCGAAACACCGGGAATGCAACTCTGGCATGGTCTAACGACCACGGACAGCGCTGGGTATGGGCTGACTGGCGGTTCAAATACCGTTTCGGGTGTCCTTCCTTTCTCAACTACGGCCGGAACTACGACGGGGCGCGTGATAATTATGTCTATGTGTACTCGCCCGATTCGGACAATGCCTATGACGTGGTGGACGCCGTTCTCCTGGCGAGGGTGTCGAAAAACGCTGTACGCGAGCGTCACGCCTACACGTTCTATGCGGGCACGGACGAGGCAGGCCGGCCCACGTGGGAAAAAGATGCTGCACGCGCCAAGCCTGTCTTGCACCATGCCGGACAATGCTTTCGACCGGCGGTTACCTATAACGCTGGGATCAAGCATTACCTTATGTGTCAGGTCGCGGTGGGCGAGCAGGGCCGTAGGACGGGGCTCAGCGTCTACGACGCGCCCGAGCCATGGGGACCCTGGACAAGGGCTTACCACGCGCGGGAGTGGGACATGGACCCTGGCGAGTCGGCGCGATTCCCCACCAAGTGGATGAGCGGCGATGGTCGCACAGTCTACCTAGTTTTCTCGGGAGGCGACGCGTTCTCCGTTCGGCGGGCGGTTATCATGCTTGAGACGCCTGAAAGTCCCGCTTCGGGGTAGGTTTTCACTGACTTTTCCTGGGAAAGAAGCACCTTATGGCGACGCTGCGAATAAAGGAAGCGCTTTAGGGCGTGCCTCCGAGCAAAGAGCATGTTGACAGCGGGCATGTCAGGGCCTTGCCGCGGTGTCTGGTCGTTCGGGGTCTACTCGTCCTTGCGTTCTTGCTCCTCGCTTTCCTCTTCTCCCTCTTCTTCGTCAAGCCGGAGGATATCAAGCTCCCCTTCTTCAGGTTCTTCTTCGGCGGGACCTTCAAAAAGGACCGGCGTTTCGCGGTCGTCACGTTTGTATTGCTCGATGTCTTGGCCCTTTGCTGCCGACGGGGGTGTCTGCTCCTCTTCAAGGTTCCTGGTGAGATTGGTGTGCTCGTTCGGTTCGGCCGGTTGTTCCTCGCGGCTGAAGAGTTCTTCGCTAGCCGCTTCGGCTGATGTTTCTTCCACCGCAGGCGCCTGGGCTGGCGCCCCATGGTCTTCCTCGATCATGATCGGCAGCTCGGGCTCGGCAAACAAGGCCTCGCGTTCGCGCTGCTCCGGTCTTTCCTCATTGGGTTCTGTAAACGAGGTCCCGCCGGCTGCGGCAGGGCTTGGCTCTTCGGCCTCGGGTTCTTCGGGCGCTTTCTCTATGGGTTCCGGCCGTTCGCGCATGGCTGCTGCAGGCGGCGGCGGTTCGATGGTTTTGATGCTCACAATCTCGAGATTGACCACGATGTCTACCCCGGCGCCAAAGACCTTCTCGGCTGTGGTGCTGATGATTTCGCTGATTTGTTCGGACAGGCGGCGGACGCTGTCTTCGGGCTCGCGCCGCATGGCGACATCGGCGGAGATCTCGACGCGATTGCCATCGTTCGAGGGGAAGACTTCGAGACGGACGCGTTCGACGGTTTTGGTTTTGCTGACGACCCGGTTGAGCGCAGCCTCGACGGCGTTCAGGCGTATCAAGATAGCGCCATGGGGCCCTTGGGTGGTCAGGGTCCTGCCGCGGCTGCCCCACCTGTGGATGGGGAAGAGGCCAAGAATGCCCAGGACGAGCAGCAGTGTTCCCACCACGATCAGGACAACAGGCCGGTACCACTGAGCATCTGTTGGGCTGATGAAAGCGCCCAGGCTTTGGAGGTACGGCGTCGCTCGCGGCGACCAAGACAGAATCAGGATGATTCCCAGAACTGCTGCGGCTGCGCAAAGCGCTTTCTGAATAGCTACATGCACAAGGTTCATGGCGTCTCATCCTTTTTCAGGTTCCGTCTTGCCGGTCTTAGCAAATTCAAGGTCCGCGATCGTTACGCGAATGAACTCTACCGGCTGATCCGAGGCCCGTTCAACACCATTATACACTGCATGTTGTACGGCGCTGCCGAGCTGCTGCAAATCAACGCCGAACCGCACTGTGAGCGGGATATGGAGATGGACGGATCCGTTCCTTCGGATGTGCGCGACGACGCCCCGGGTTTTGCGGCGCCGGAGCCGCGATACCAGCCCCGTGCCAATGCGCACAACACCTTCTTGCTGAAGGGCCTCGTGAGCGGCTATTTTGGCGAAGACCTTCGGGTGGATCTTTGCTGCGCGTCCGTTTGAGTCGTTCATGTTTTGGGCATCTGCACTTAGGCTGGGGGCAAGTGCTCGTCAATCAAGTCCGGTGCAATGTCTCCGTGACGGAACCGGTCGCTGCGGATGAT
>CAZBQH010000473.1:0-10898 GCA_964493915.1 uncultured Nitrospiraceae bacterium | reverse complement strand
CGACAGCCGCTTGTATGAGGGCAAGGAGACGCCTGAATGAGGATCCCGTTGCGAGAAGCCGGCTTCACGCTCATCGAGATCCTCGTTGCACTAACGATCCTCGGAACGGCGGCGTTTTTGCTCCTCGATGTGCACTACGGCGCACTCCGCATGCATTCCGAGGCGCACGACCTGGTTTTGGTGCGCAATCTCATGGAAAGCGCCCTCGGCTATGCGGAAAGCCAGATTCTGGCGGGCGTCCTCAACGACTCCGGCGACTTCGGCAAACGGTACCCCGGCTACTCGTTCTCTTTTGATGCGCAACAAGTAGGCGAGGAAAACAGCGGCCTTTTCCAGGCGGCTGTCTCGGTGCAAGGACCCGCCGAGAGACGTGAGATGGCAATGCTGATCTATGACCCTACGCCGGAACTCGCCCACACCCTGGGTACGATGCAGCCCAGACAAACGGCGCAACCGACGGGGACAGGCGAGCCAAGGCAGGTGCAGCAATGAGCAGGAAGGGCTTCACGCTTATCGAGCTGCTGATCGCCACAACGATTCTGGTCATTGTAATCGCTATCGTGTATGCGAGCTTTGTGTCCGTAACGAGCTCCGTCGAGGAGGCCCGCATCGACGCGCAGAAGATGAAGTTGCGTCAGTTCCTGATAGACAATCTTCACGCCAATATCGCCACAATTTACACAGATTTTCGGAGTCTTGCGGAAGATTCAGAGCGTGATCCCTATCTCTTTGCTTTTCAGGGTATCGACGAGGAAGCAAGCAAAGGACCGGCGGATTCCCTCCAGTTCGCATGTACGGCGCCGCTTATGGGAGGTCTTGCGCTTCCGGGCGACCTGAAGCTGGTCCGCTACGAGGTATCCTCCTCCCAAAGCGAGGAGGAGGAAGCCGAAATGGATCTTGCCGTCGGACAAGAAGAGGACGAGGCGGATGAACGCAAGCTCCGGGTGACGGAAACGCCCGTCATCGCTTCAAACCTTCAGACGGCGCAAGACGACCAAGGCATGATGCAGAGCCAGACGGCGGAAAAGCTGTTCGAAGCAGCCGAAGGTTTCGAGTCCCCTTCCTGGAGCGTGCCGGTCCGGTCCTTCGACGTCGCGTACTTCGACGGCGATCAATGGATGGACGAATGGGATTCGGTTGCTGTCGGACGCCTGCCTTGGGCTCTGCGTGTTCGCGTGAACTTTGCTAAGACCGATGAAGAGGTTGCAGCGGAGAACCAGGAAGGGCTGGACCAAGAGGAAAACCCCGACTTCGAGCTCGTACTGTCTATCCCGGGGGGCGCAGGCACCGTACTTGACGCGCGGGACGTGGCCTACTTCTTCCCGCCGATCCCGGAAGAGGTGCAGAACGCCCAGCAGGCAGGCCAACAGAACCTGCAGCGGCAGCAGCGGAACCAACGGCCAGGCGTACGGCAAGGCGTGCAGAGGCGTCCTTTGATTGAGCGCCGGATAGAGGCGGTCGCACAATGAAGAAAGCCAACGACGAAGGGGTCGCCCTCATCCTTGCACTGCTGTTTGTCGTGCTTCTGACGGCCATTGTTGTCGAGTATTCCTACGAAACCCAGGTGGATTCGAGCCTGGTTAGCGCCCATTTCAAAGATCTCGAGGCCTACGTCGCTGCCAAGTCGGCCGTCGCCGACGGCATGGGCCTGCTCGCGGCCGACCTCGAGGACGAGTACAACGAAGGCATTTCCTATGACAGCTTGTGGGACCAATGGGCCCAGTCCAATCGCTTTGAACGGTGGAACGAAGCGGTCATGCAGTTGCTCATCGACGACGAATGGGGAAAACTCAACCTCAACAGCCTGCTCGATACGGCCATGGGCGACGAAGAAGCCGCACCCACTTTTGCGGCCGACGTGCTCCGGATACTGCTCGAGTTGCGCACCGACGATCCCCAAATGGCGGATGACTTGGTGGACGCACTGCTCGATTGGACAGATTCCGACGACGACGCCCGGGAATACGGCGCGGAGGCCGACTACTATACCGGCCTCGAGATTCCGTACGGCTGCAAGAATGCGCCGCTCGACTCGGTCGAGGAGCTTCTTCTCGTCCGTGGGTTCACGCCCAGGATCTTCTACGGCGACCCCGAGCTGGACCAGACGCCCCTGACTGAACTGCTCACAGTGCACGGTCATCCCGAAGGAAAGATCAACCCCAACACCGCGGAGTGGGAAGTCTTGAATGCGTTAGGCGAGGCCCTTGGCGGATTTGCTGGGCTGGCGGACGAGATCGTGGAACGACGCGAGGAAGACCCGTTCCGGGAAGTAGGCGAGCTGGCAGGTTATAATCTCCCGGTTCCGCCTGGGCAAGAAACGGCGCAAGCAGGCCAAAGCAGCCAGAATGTGCGCAAACAAGCGCAACGCCGGCAACAGGGCGAGGAAAGTGTATTCGTCGTGCGAAGCGACGTCTTTCGGGTCCGCGGCCACGGGATCGCAGGCGAACTGCTGGTCCGGATCGATGCCACCATATGGCGCAATCCCGAAGGGACAGGTGAGTTGTTCCGAATCCTTGACTGGAGAGTCTACCGATGAGACTTGCCGCTCGAATCGGCGCGATCGAGTTTGATGGCGACCATGTCCGGATCGCCGTTGTCAAAACAGGGGGCCGCCGGCCTGTTGTGATCGAGAGACAGGAGGGCGCCGCCGTCTACACGGCCCCGGAACAGCGCCCATCAGCCTTGGTGCAAGCCGTCCACGACGCGGTAGCAGCGCTCAAGAAGCGTCCACCTGTCTTCATGCTTTGCTCATCAACCCAGTTTGCTGTTGTGCGAGCCATTCGCATGCCCTTCCGGGGCAAACGCAAGGTGGCTGCGGCGGTCCGTTTCGAGCTGGAGCCCTACCTCGCTTTCCCCATCGAGGATCTCGTCGTTGATTACTCGGTGATTCGCGAGGTGGACCGGGAGACCGAAGTGCTGGCCGTAGGTCTGCGCAAAGCTTCCCTCGAAGAACAGTTGTCGCTCCTGGAGCAAGCAGGGATCAATATCGAGGGGATCGGCATCGATGCGGCGGGCCTGACAAGTCTGTGGGCCAGCGGGCGCCGCTTCAATGGGGACCTCGAGGCGGTTCTCCACGTACGCAAAGCCGGCGCAATTCTTGCGGTGGCGCATGGCAAATCGCTCACGGTGTTTCGCCATCTTCCCATCCCCGTCGAGCAATTGACCGAGGCGCCTATTGCTGCCGCCCGGGAGGTAGGCAACGTACTGCGCGCCTTCAACGCCTCGCGGCAGGGCGAGAAGGAGATCGCTTCTCTCACGGTAACGGGTATTAAGCCCGGACCGATGTGGCGCGCAGATTTCGAAGGCGACCTTCCGGTTCCTGTCGCCTACGAAAACCTACTGACGGGCATCAAGGGAATCTCATCGGACGAACCAGACGCCGGGCCCAATTCCTGGACCGCCCTCGTCGGCGTTGCCATGGCAGCGGCAGGCGGTCCCTTTACCTATGAATTCCGCCGCGACGACCTGGCCGACACGAAGACGATGCGCACGATTGTGATGCACGCCGTGTTCTCAGGCGGCTTGGCCCTCCTCCTTGTCGCCGGTTACATCGGCTACTGCTACGTCGACTACAAAGGAGCGGTTGCCGAGACCAAGCAGATCGGCGATCAAATTTGGCAGACCTATAGTGAAACCTTCCCCGATTCGCGGCGCGTGCTCGACGGCCGCCATCCGCAGGACCGGAATATGGGAGGGGCCATGAGTTTTGCGGCCATGCAAGAAGATTTCGGCAAGATCGGGCCTGCCCAAGAGGGGTTTACGGCAGATTTCTACAACAAGCCTTCCTTGCTTGACGTATTGCTTGAACTGAGCGAAAAACTTCCAAACGACAAGGCAACTATCACCGACGTGCAAGTGAGGGAAGGACGAGGCCTGGATGACGCGTCCCGGGTGACCATCAAAGGCGAAGTGAGCGACGTCAGTACGTTCAACGAAGTCTACGCGGGGCTCGAGGACTCGAAAGTCCTCAGCGTGGAAGACAAACTGCTGCGGGTCGAAGGAACAAAGACAACCTTCACGATTACGGCCCGGCTTTAGGAGGCGTGCGCATGCCGAAACTGAATCTGCAAAAACGCGAGCGCTGGATGGTCGCTGTCGGCGTGGCCGCCGTTATGGCCATCATTCTCTATCTCTTTGTCCCGTCGTATCTCGAAAAATACGATCAGGCCCAAGCGCGGCTCGAAACGGCCCGTAGGAATCTGACCGAAGCGAAAGACATGCGCAACCAGATGCTTGCGCTCCGCAGCGGGGAACAGGCTGTGCGCGAGATGGCGGCTCGGCGGGGCAGCTCCTTCGACCTCATGGCGGTGATCAGCACCAAGCTAAGGCAAACGGATCTTATCGAACGAGCCGAGATGCAAAGCGGGCGCGGCCTTATTCCCGGGGCAGCCTCCGTTACAGTCGATCTCAACGGAGTCACGCTCGAGGAACTTATTGATCTGCTTTATCTCGTCTATAGCAGCGACAGTCTGGTCGTTCTATATAATATGCGGACCTTGCGCCCTGCCCAGGATGGTCTTGGGCTCGATTGCACCGTCACTTTCGTATCCCCCGTTGCGTAGCACGACCTGCTATTCAAAGCGGTAAATGCCTGTGCTGTTCTCGGGCATGTCAATCGCAAAGGCCGTTCCTGCCTCTCCGCTTCCTCTTCCTGCGACGGGCGCAACTCTCTTGTTTGTCCACAAGTCCGTCAGAACCGCTTCCCGTGGCAGGCGAAGCGTCCTCGGCCCGCCCTCGCCCGCGCTCACGGCGAGCAGTTCACGGCTTGCCCATATCACGTCCTCCGTGTCCACGTAAAGGTGGACGCCGGCCCGCTTCGCAAGGGCCCGGAAAAACGACGCAGGCAAGAGCGGCACACTTGCGTGAACGGCGTACCCCTCGCCGCAGGATCCCGCAACAAGAGCGGGCAGCCCGGACTCCTCGAAACGCCCCAACACCGTCAAGTCGCTGCGCTCGCTCAGTTCCGTCACGGCAACAGCCCCGCCGGTCGCGGCAGGCCCATAAGCCGTCGCGCCGGTCCAACCCCAGCGGGTCGCGGTTTGTGAAGGGACCACCTTCCCGGTCTTCGGGACGTCGGAAAGATGAAGCGGCAGACCCGTAAGATCGGCCATGCCCTGTTCGTCAAGCGCTCCGTCGCGGTAAACGCCTGCAGGTCCCATCCATAACATCGTTACGCCCGCCTGCCGCGCCTTTTTCTTCAGCGCCTCTCGCTCGGCCCTTGTGGGCGCAAGACAGTTCGGCACAATGTAGAATTTGTAGTCCGGGAGCTGATCCAAATCCGCCAAATGGACAAATGCAATCGGCGCACCCGCCCGGGCCAGCATCGGCAGTTGATGGATCAAGGCCGCGCCTGTATAAGGATTGCCCGGTTGCACGTAGCCCGAGCTTTTCGGATCGCAAACAAAGGCGATCTCCGCGACGGCCCGGCCGTCTGCGTCGACGTACGCCCCGCCGATCTCCACCATCTGGTCGATGGCCGCCAACATGCGGGGGTCGTCGTACCAGCCGCCGGTCATGTCGAACCACCACATGCCCAGCCTGTCCGCCAACACCCAGCCAAAGGCGCGTTGCTGCATAAGGAGGCTTTCCTCGTAAGTCCCGGTCTTGCCGGCATATCCTATGGGCACGGCCGGTTCCAGCCAGGTGCGGACGTCGTTCTCATTTACCCAGAGCTTGCGGTGCAACTTCACCGAATCCGTCAGCGACATGCCGCGGGGATAGCCCGTTCCCAGCTGCCGGTACGCATAGTCGGTAGGACTGGCAATAAAGTCGATGTCTGTACAATTGATTACCTGCTCGATCGCCAGATGCCCTGAATTCTGCTCACGCTGCTCGCCAGCCAGTTCGAGGAGGTATCCATAGAACGTTCCGGCAAGACGGGCGCCCTGCGTCTCGTCCTTTACAACGCGCGCGAAATAGGCGATGGTGTCGGCAACAAGCCACGAGGTGTATTCCACATAGTCGATCACCGGCTGCGCCTGCACAGGGTCCCGCAGAAAGCCCCGTTCCGAGCCGGCGCGCAGGCTCCGGGGAGGAACGGCAGCCGCAGCAAACGTTGCCGTTTCATCGTGCCAAGCCCGGCGCAGCGCTTGCACCGTGGCATACTTCCCTTCGAGCCAACCACGGAAACGCTCGACGTTCGGTTCGCTGTAATCCGCCCATTGGTCAGGGTTGCTTCCCCACTGCATCCACTCTTCCGTGTCGCCTGACGCCACGTGGTAGCCGATCACGCGGTCCGCATAGTCCGACTGCTCGACGTGCCGGATGAGATTGCGCAACGCTTTGGCGCTGTCCTCGCGCCATGGCGCCGACGCGAACGAAGGAACACGTTTGCCCCGGTATTCGAGAACGGCCGTTTCGCCGCCGCCTGCGTCATAGAGAACAGCCGCTTCTCGGTGCGCTTCCGCCCACCACTCTGGCATCCCCAGGTAGACGCGAGGGATGATGTAAGCGCCCGGCACATTGTCAACGACCATATGGGCCCGCTCGTCGAGGTTGCTGTAGTCGAAAGCGTCCGGCGCCGTCCAGCATAGCGGAGCGAGGTCAAAGGTGGACTCGGTGGCAGTCGCAGAGAAAGAAAAGAGGGTAATGCCGCATTCGCCCATTTGCTTGAAGCGACCGCCGTCCGGGGCATAGGTCATGTAACTCAAGCCGGAATGCACCTTGCCGTTGATGGACAACGCCGGCGCACCGTTATGAAAGACAACGCGAGCGTCGGGCGGGGCGGCCGTTCCGGCGGATGTCAGCGCGATAAGCCATGCAGCAATCATTTTTTGTTCTCCTTGTTCTGTCTATGCCCGAAGGCATCTCAGACTCCGTTCCGGCCGCAATAAAGAACCTGGGCCTGATACGGCTCGATAGCAATCCGCAGCGGATCGCCCGCGATGCGTCTCGAAGCAATCTCCGGGTCCCACCACTCGCAGCCTTTTTTGACCGCGACGTGCAACCGGCCCTCGATTGGCGCTGGTCCTTCATTGGTCAGAAGGTACAGGTCGCCCTCGGAATGGCGCATGTGGATGTAACGCAAGTCTTTGGCGGGCGGCTCGATCCGGACGTCTGGAGGGGCAAGGCGATCCAGCAGAACACCGAGGCGTTCCGCGTTCTGCGCGAGCAACGGCACCCCTGGGATAGGGTCCATATAGGCGATAACGCGGCCCGCACTAATCAGGGGCTCGAGCGCCGCCGTCGCCTCGGCCGGAGCGTAACCCGGACCGTCGATGATCACGGCTTTGTACTCCATGCCCTCGATCCGGATGCCGGCGCCGCTCATGTATGCGCTGCCGAGCAACGTGGCGGGATCTATGTAGTTGAAATCGCGCTGGCTTTCGAAGAGGACGCGGGCCACGCGCCAAGGCAACTCGGAGGATGTACCGACAATGGCAATGCTGCAGACATGGCGTCCTTGGCTCAAGAGCCAGCACAACCGGCGGCAGAAGTCCGCATAGGTCTTGTAATCATCCCACCAGACGCTGTTCGGTCCCACGTCAGGCGGACGCTCGTTGCGGCGCTCGCCGCGCAACGAGTAGTAAAACGCATGCGGGAAAAGCATGTTCACACCGCGTACGAACAGCCAGTTGGTGATCCACCGCATCTCCTCATAGGTGAATTCCCACCCATAGGCGCCGAAACACTCGTTCGCGTTCCGCTCCCTGCCAAAGTGACGCTGTGCGGACGAGCTGCATTTCGCCATCGTCGACTGGGCCCCCTCGAGAGCGCTGTCTTTGAACGGCTCGATGTAACGCCAGACGACATCCTGACCAGGGACGTGCAAGTAGCGAAGGGCGCCCATGTCCCCAGGACCGGCGGGGTGGCCCATAAGCGACGTCTCGTGCGCATCGCACCAGGCCTTGTAGGGGCTGTAGTAGGCCTTTTGGAGGCGCGCATCGACGACCCGGCGGAAATCGGCGGAGCGCCGGGCGTGGTCTGCGTGATCCCTATCGAACAGGGCGTCGAGATGGACGCGCATGTCATAGCCCAGGAACCCCTCGACGTAATCGCCAAAGCCCCAAGTCCACGGCAGCACGCCTTTGATGGGACCCCGGCCCAGTACGGACGGCTCGTCCGTAAAGAAACCGCGGACCGTTGGGCCGAAATGGTCTTTCAGGGCGTCATAGTAACGGTCATGGACCAGGTGGAGAAAACTCGCCGTGGCGGCAGGGTTGAGCAGGTCTGCCGACGCCGGCGCCCCCGGTTCGCCGTCGTCCATACCATAATGGACGCCTCGTATCGTGCCCTGCGACCGCGTGTGCACGTAGACCCATGCGTCCGACTCGGCAACAACCTCCTCGTTGTCAGCAAGCGGCGGATCAGGCCGCCCCTCCTTGCGCGGACGGCGCTCGAGACAGCGCGTCGCGTGCCGGGGATCGGCGGCCGCTACCTGCCCCGCGCAAGAACCGGAAGGATACATGCCTTCGTCGTAAAGCACAACGATCATGCCGCGCCGAGCCGCGTGTTCGACACAGACTCGCACATAATGCAGCCACACGCCCGACATGAACCCGATGGTCTCAGGCAATCCGATGCGCGGATGCGGCACAAACCCGTAGACTCCGTGAGCAGCGAACTCGTCGATCTGACACCGCAGTTCGTCCTCGCTCAGCGCATCATTAAGAAACCAGAAAGGAATGAGCGTGAATTCGCGCGGCGGATCGACGAAGGTCTCGAACAGTGTCATCGTATCTCCCCGGTGCCTGGCTCTCCCTGGACAGCCCGCAAGATGCCTGCCTTGCGGCCGCACCCATGCTGCACCTAGCGGCCGCCGTGCGCCAGGCAGTCCGCATCAACGGCCATTGCAAGGGATTGGCGCCCGTTTTCCTCGGTAATGCACCGCTCGTGGGAACGGTCGCGGATCCAGGCCGTCTGGTCCGCCGCAAACGCGCGCAGCAACTCGCCATACCGGTGCATCTTGTTATGTCCCTCGCCATAGGTCAGCTCGAGCTTTTGATAGATGTCGAGCTGCCTATGGCGGCCGCTGCAGACGCGGTCCCTAGGCGCATAGTTCTCGGTGATGTCGAGCCGTGCACCAGGGAACAACTCCATGAGCAACCGCGTATGCTCCTCATCCGCGACGGCATGCATCCGGGCCAACGTAGGCACCCAGTGATGCAGCGTGACGTCCCCCCGTTCAAAGATGAAACGCATCTGCTGCCGATCCATGCGCCCAACCTGGGTAAAGCTGTGGAAGAAATGCACAAGCACGGTCTCGCCGTAGCGGACTGTGCACAGCCCTTGGTCCTCGAACGGGGTTCCCGGTCGCTCGGTTATCTGGGCCGCCTCGACTTTGCCGCTGCCGAGCCATCCATGGAAAAGGTCGAAAAAATGCACCCCATGCTCGATAAAAATGCCGCCGCTCAGGTCGCGTTTCCAGAACCAGTGGCGGGGATCGAGGCTTTCGTCCGCAGCCAAGTTTTCAAAAGAGCAGTAAAGTAGGTCCCCGAGCAGCTTACGCTCGATAAGCAACCGCATCTGGTCGAACAGGGGGTTGTATCGTTGCATAAGATTGGCCACGAGCAGCAGACCGCGCCCGTGCGCCTCGGCTATCATCTGGTCGGCCTGCCCAAGATCCATCGCAAGGGGTTTCTCGCAAAGCACATGCTTGCCGGCGCGCAGCGCCTTCATGGCCTGTTCATAGTGCAGGAACGGCGGCGTCGCAATATAGACCATGTCCACTTCGGGCAGCGCCACCATTTCGCTCACCTCGACGGGCTCGGGAATGCCGAAACGTTTCGCAGCCGCATACGCCGCTTCCCTATGCGTGCCCGCCATAGCGACAAGCCGGATGCCGGGAACCTGGGTGAAATGCTGCAGCGCGTAAAGCCCGAATGCGCCACACCCTATCACTCCCAGCCCAATCTCTCCCCTGTTCATGCTGCTCTGAGTTCCTCCCTTGCGCTCAGCAGCGCCCTTGTTTGCGCAAAGTCAAATGCGAGCCGCCAAGCCTGCCATATGCATTGTCTCGGAAGAGACGGTGCAATGTTACGCTGATGATATGATATAAGAGGTTCTAAGATCGATTCGGGTTTGGTGTGGTTGCGATGCAATGGCAAAGTGTTCAATGTGAGATATGCCCGAGAAGGTGCATTATCGCTCCGGGTCAAAGCGGGGACTGCCGCGTCCGCGCCAACATCGACGGCAAACTGGTACTTCTTACTTACGGGCACCCCTGCACGGTCCACGTGGATCCCGTGGAAAAGAAGCCCTTATTCCATTTCTTGCCGGCCACGGGAATCTTCTCGATCGCAACGGTGGGATGCAACCTCCACTGCCTCAACTGCCAGAACTGGGAGATCTCGCAAGAGAACCCGGAGAACGTCAAAGCGGCCGTCTTGCCCCCGGACCAGATTCCCCTCGAGGCGCGCCGCTACGGCTGCAAATCGGTTGCATATACCTACACCGAACCGATCGTTTTCTACGAGTACGTGCTGGACACGTCGCACGCAGTCCACGAGGCCGGTCTCCGCAACGTCCTGGTCACAGCCGGCTACATCAACCGCGAGCCCCTCGAACGGTTGTGCGATGTTACTGATGCCGCCAACATCGATCTTAAAGCCATGTCCGACAGCTTCTATCGCGACGTGTGCGGGGGCACGCTCAAGCCCGTGCTGGACGCGCTGATCACGTCCAAATCGCGCGGTGTCTGGGTCGAGGTGACAAACCTCCTGATCCCGACCCTTAACGACAGCGACAGCGACATTACAGAACTCGCCCGCTGGGTACGCGCGAACATGGGACGGGAAACGCCGCTCCATTTCTCGCGATTTCATCCCGAGTACAAGATGCGGAATCTGCCTGCAACGCCTGCAACCACGCTCGAACGCGCTAGGGCCATCGCGCAGACTGAGGGACTCGACCACGTCTACATCGGCAATATTCTCTCCGAAGACGGCGAAAATACCCGA
>CAZBQH010000472.1:0-13993 GCA_964493915.1 uncultured Nitrospiraceae bacterium | reverse complement strand
GGTTACCGCCTGGTCGCTGCCCAAAACGTCGAGCGCCCGGGCGCCGCGAGCGTTCAGCCAACCATCTCTGCGCGGACCGTAGCTCGCGTCGCTGAACAGGTAGTCGCGCGTTTTGTCTAAAATGAATGGGCTGTCGGGCATCATCATGTCTGGTGGGATGTTGCAGTTCTGCATATAGCCCTGAGGTGGATTGAGTACCTGGAGGAGGTCGGTATTGGGATGATACCCTTGCCATTCCGTGGTGGAGGTCGATCCATCGACAGGCCTTGACCAGTCGTAGCCTTCGGGGCGGACGGGTACATGGCCAGTGCGTTGGTAGTAAATGTTCCCGGAAGTGTCGGCCACCATCACATTCTGTGGGAAGAGCTGCCCTGTAGCCATCGCCGCAATCGCCCCCCGGTAGTCCGTGGCGAAGTTAAACTCGAACCAGGCCTCGTTCATCTGGACTGCATCGTCGTACGCGGTGCGTTCGGCATAGGCTTTCCCGTCGCGAACGGCAAGGACGGGACCATAGTGAGATTGCCAAGCGGTGAAGTGCCGAGGTGTAGTCCCCTTGACTTCGATAAGGATGTCGCGCCGCTGGAGCTCGCGCCATTCGCCGTCGTACAGGTACTTGGTTGGGTCGTCTTCCTTGAGTTTGAGCGCGTATACGTCGGCCGTGTCGGGTCCGCCCGTTGTCATGGCCCAAGCGATGTTCGCGTTGTGGCCCAGTCCGATGTAGGGAAACCCCGCCAAGGCGACGCCGCTGCCTTCGAGATCCCCCGCATGAATCCTGAACTCCCAGAATCGGGACGGTCCATGCCATGAGAGGTGCGGATCGATCAGCAGAATGGGTGCATCCTCGGCGCTGCGGCTCGGCGCTACCGCCCATTCATTTGAGCCTCGCCTGGTCTCAGGGACGTCCAGTTCGACGCCCGCGCGGCGCAAATCCTCGATCCCTTGATCGATGGACCACGAATACAAAAACAACCGCGCAAAGGCCAGCACCATGGGGACGTCCACCGCGCGCCGGCCCCACCAGGACGGCACGTCGCCAGGGTGCGCGCCGTAGTAGTCATTGATGCCCTGCACGAAGGCCGTGATCTGCCCCATAATCTCGGGGCGGATCCGGTCGGCGTGGCGTTGCGCTACCCCGTAGTGGTCCCAGAGGCGGACAATCAGGTCGTTCTGCGTGCTTTCGGGTCCTTCTACGGCGGCGCTCTCGCCCATGGCGCGCATAAAGTTCGTCAAGACTTCGCGTGGCCGGTCTTCCGCTTGGGCCCACCCCATAGCATACAAGCCCGCCTCGACCGTGGGGGCGTAGATATGCGGGACGCCCCACGTGTCCCGGTAAACAACCGTTTTGCCTTCGTCCTGGCCCGTACCGGGAAGGCTCGCAGCCAAGGCCCAGGAGCAAACACCGAGCACAACTGCCCATAGGACAGCGATGCGCCGCAATGGTCCTATCCGCATTCCGTCGCTCCTTCCACGAAACATGATGCTTGCCTTGTGTGTCTTTCACGATGCGGGGATGGTAACACCCGGCCTGAAAGGCGTCAAGCGTAGGTCTCTTGCAACACATGCGCTTAAGATGGTCTTTGCGCACCATGACGGTTCTGCAGGACGCATATCCTTGATCTGCCGGCGTCTTCTGGGCGCACGATGGGTCCAATTGGCACTGGGCCCGCGGCCTTGACTCTGGGCGCCAAGATCCGTAGCGTTACACGCTCCGAAGGAACGACAATACCTTATGCATGATCGTAAATACGAGCTCGGAAATGAGCGAATCGGCCGGCTGCTTATCCGTTATTCAAGTCCCGCTATCTTCGCAATGTTCGTCAATTCTCTCTACAACGTGGTGGACACGATCTTTGTGGGACGCGGCGCCGGAACACTTGCCTTGGCGGGTCTTGCTGTTTCATTTCCCATCCAGATGATCGTGCTGGCCATTGCCCAGGTGGTAGGCATTGGATCGGCCTCGGTGATCTCGCGCAGTCTTGGGGCGGGGGACCAGCGCAGGGCGGAACGCACTGCCGGTTCTTCCTTCGCGGTCGTGGCGGTTCTGAGCGTCTTGGTGTCCGTGTTCAGTCTCCTTTTCCTTTCGCCTCTTGCCCGGCTGTTCGGCGCTACGGCGGACGTCCTGCCCTACGCTCGCGAGTACCTCGGCGTTATTATGGGTTTCAACTTTTTCTTCGCCTTTGCAGTGTGTACGAACAACGTCGTCCGTTCGGAAGGCAACCTCAAACTTGCGATGAAGAGCATGCTGATCGGCGCGTTCACGAACGTTATCCTCGACCCCATCTTCATTTTTGGTTTCGGCCTCGGGATACGCGGCGCCGCTATCGCCACGATTCTCGCGAACGTTTGCGTCTTTCTGTTTCTGACACGGTACTTTGTGAGCGGCCGGAGTATGTTACACATCCGGCGCCGGGATCTGATGCCCTATTGGGGAATTATGCCCGAGGTCTTTGCCATAGGTTCGAGTTCCCTTGTCCGGCTGGCGGCGGGCAGCTTGATGGCCATCGCGGTCAACAACTCGATCGCCCATTACGGGACCAACGAGCACCTGGCGATTCTGGGCATTGCAAACCGCGTGCTGCTTTTCGTTGGCATGCCTATGTTCGGTCTTGTGCAGGGCTTGCAACCCATCGTCGGTTTCAACTACGGCGCAGAGAACTATCGCAGAGTTCGCGAGGCGGTTTCGAAAGCAGCGATCATTGCAACCGGCGTTTCAATAGCAGGGTTTGCAGGCCTAATGCTCTTCCCTGGGGCAGTTTTTGGCTTGTTTACGAAGGACGCGGACTTGGTGCGAGAAGGGTCGCAGATTATCCGTATCCTTGCCATAATGATGCCTCTTATCGGATTTCAGATAATCGGTTCGAGCCTCTTCCAGGCTTTGGGAAAACCCATCCCCGCCATGGCCCTCGCCATGTCGCGACAGATCCTTTTCCTGATCCCCCTTGTCCTTGTGTTGCCGCTTTTCTTCAGTCTGGCGGGTATCTGGGCGGCATTCCCTTGTGCGGACATGCTGTCCGCTTTTGTGACGGCCTTGTGGGTCGGCACGGAGATGCGAAACTTACGCCTCAAAGCCTGCGGGTCGAGTTGACGGGAACGTGCCGCTTGAAGCCGCGCCTGTTACAGTCTGCCTGCGGCCCAGCGGATCCCACGCAACAGCACCTCGCGGAACGTCACGTTTTCCCAAGCGCGGTTGTTGTGGCCGGGCTGAAAACAGAACACGCGGGCGTTGCGGTGGGTACGCGTCCACCCAAGGGTTTTCATACTCTTCGGATGTTGCGCCGTGAATAGGATCTCGCTTCCCTCTCCGGCGTCGGCCATGGTGTAGGTTTCGTCATGCAGCGGCCAAGGTCTCATGCCCTTGGCGATGGGATGGCTTTCGTTGGCGATCTCGACCGTAAGGTCTTGGTCTACGTGATAGTCGAAAGCGCGGTCCTTGATGCCGACGATCTCCGACCAGACGGGATTGTCGGGGTAGGACAGAATGGCGTGGTGCAACACAACCAAGCCCTGCTTCGTTTCGCCGACTTCGTTGAGGGCCTTGTCGATGGCGTCTGCGAAGGGCGAGGCTTTCATGTCCATGTTCATGTTGTAGAAGAGGGCGACGTCGTAGTCCTTTCGGCAATTTCCCCAGTCCGCGGCCCAGTTGTCGATAGTCTGCTGAAAGTAATGGACGCCTTCCAATGCGCGGAACATCGCATGCCACTGCGGGACGTCGAAAGGATGGAACCCTTCGATAACCGCCACGTTCAGTTTTCCGCTGTCTTTGGGTAAAGGACTCATTTGACGCTCCTTCTCTGAGTAAATCGGGTCGCCGTTCTTCTAATTCTTTTTGCGAATCGCTGTGAATCGTTCCGTTTGTTCTTTGATGGCCCGTTCTGTTGGCAGGCGCTCCATGCTGCTTGCTCCATAGAAGCCGTCCACTTCCTTGCAGTGGGCCAAAGCGTAGGCCGCGTCGTCAGGTTCCGCAATGGGTCCTCCGTGACACAGCACCATCACATCATCGCGAATCCGTTTGGCGGCATCCACAATTGTGTCGATGAGCTCGACGCATTCGTCGAGAGATCGCGCCGTCCGGGCGCCTATCGACCCGGAGGTGGTCAGCCCCATATGGGCGACAAGGATGTCCGCACCAGCCTGCGTCATGGCGACAGCGTCTTCGGTGTTGAACACATAGGGCGTGGTGAGCAGGTCCATCTCGTGGGCGAGCCGGATCATCTCAATCTCCTTGCCGTATCCCATCTGGGTCTCCTCGAGATTGGCCCGAAACACTCCGTCGATTAGACCAACTGTCGGGAAATTCTGCACGCCGCCGAATCCCGCTGCTTTCACCCCCTGAAGGAAGTTGCGCATGACACGCATCGGGTCGGTCCCGCACACTCCGGCCAACACCGGTGTCTTTTTCACCACCGGCAGCACCTCGTTGGCCATTTCCATAACGATGGCGTTTGCATCGCCAAAGGGCATCAACCCGGCCAGCGAACCATGTCCGGCCATGCGGAACCGGCCCGAGTTGTAAATGACGATGAGGTCAATGCCCCCAGCCTCTTCCCATTTGGCGCTGATGCCTGTTCCGGCGCCGCCCCCGATGATGGGAAGGCCGTCGGTTATCTTTTTTCGGAACCGCTGGATTATTTCTGTCCGCGTCTCAGCCATGTGTAGTTCCTCGATGAGACTTCATGTTTGCCAAGAGCTCCTTGGCGCACCGTTCGGCGAAAGCCGGATCATTCACATTATGGTCCATCTCGATGACCGGAATGTCTTTGCGCAGATGCCTCTTTAACGACGCGAAAAGCGCCTGGTCGGCCTCGGGCAGCCAGAAAGGCCGGCCCGGCGCATCGATCATACTCAATCCTTTGAGAGGGATAAGGACTGTGACTGGGGCGGTGCTCTTGTTAAGTTGCTCCGCGATCCGCCTGCCTAGTTCCTCATTCTCTTGCGCGTTCGTGCGCATCAGCGTCACGTTCGGATTGTGGGGGTAGAAAGTGCGGCCTCTGAACTGCTCAGGCACAGTTTCAGGCGCCCAGAAGTTCACCATGTCCAAACAGGCGGGCGTGACGATAGCCGGCACGCCCTTCAATGCCGCTGCCGACAGCCGGGCGGGCCCGGCGCTGAACACGCCGCCCACCAGCTCGTCCGCCCATTCGGTTGTAGTCATGTCCAAGGTCCCCGCGATCAGCCCCGCCTCGATGAGACTCTCCATCGTCCGGCCGCCGCTTCCTGTGCAGTGGAACACGAGGACCTCGAAGCCCTCTTTTTCGAGCAGGGCCTTGGCGGTTTCGACGGCAGGCGTGGTGTTGCCGAACATAGACGCAACGACAAGCGGCTTGTCCTCGCCTTTGGGGATTTCTGCCTGCACCATCCCGCAAATCGCCCCCGCTGCTCTCGCGAACACCTCCCGGCTGATTCTGTTTATGCCGGAGACGTCGACGATGCTCGGGATCATGACGATGTCTTTGACGCCTACGTATCCAGAAACGTCGCTCCCGGCTACGGTCGAGACCATGACCTTGGGAACGCCCAACGGCAGCGCCCGCATTGCCGCGCACGCCACCGAGGTTCCGCCTGTCCCGCCTAGAGACAGCACGCCGTCAAACTTGCCTTCTGCATAGAGTTTCGGGAGCAAGACCGCCGCTCCTCGGCTCATGACGGCTGCCGCCTCGCCTCGGTCTTTCTGCGCGCGCAACGCTTCAAGGTTGCCGTCCCCCGCCTGTGCAATCTCTGCACGGTTTACGTCGGCCTCGAGCTTGGGTTCGTCGAGCACCCCGGCGTCAATCAGAAAGGTCTCGAAACCTTGCGCCTCGATGCACGCCTTCACGAAGGCGTATTCGGCGCCCTTGGTGTCCAAGGCGCCGAGCAGCGCGATCGTCTTCGCCATGGTTGCGGCTCCTTTTGCTTGGTTGCCCTGGTGGTTCCCATTCACCAGACGAACACGGTTCCCAGCAGTGCGTCCGGCGTATCGCGCAGCGTGTCGTAAATGTCCTTGGCTTTGGATACGGGGACGACCTCGCGCACATAAGGACTGAGCTTCACCTGGCCGCGCGCCACGAGCCGGCACAGGTTGGCGAGGTCGCTGTTGTCGAAGTGGCTGTTCTGCTGGATGGTGATCTCGCGTCCTTGGCCGATATTGAACGTATAGGAGACCTTGTCCCGGCCGGCAATAAACAAGATGCGACCTCGAGGCGTTGCCGCGAGGATCAGCTTGTCCTCCATGCCGGGCACGCCTGCCACATCGATGATCGCTTCGTAGCTGGCGTCAGCGATATGCTCCTTCCATCCGTCGCCTGAGACGTCAATGGCCTGCTCGGCGGCCCCGATCTGACGCGCCAGCTCGACGCGTTCTCTGTTGATGTCGCAGATCGAGACGCGGCCGCCCATAAGATTTGCAATCTGCGCGGCCGTCTGCCCGATGATCCCGGCGCCCACGATCAGCACGCGCTCGCCCAAGCGAATGTCGGCATGCCGGCAGGTGCGCATCGCCACGCTGGTCATGCCAAACAGAGCCGCCTCTTTCCGATCCACTTCGGGCGGCAATTTGCAGTACAGGAAATGCTCGTCGAACAGCGCGTACTCGACGTGGTCGGCGCTCGAATAGACCACGTCGCCGACGGCCAGATTCTTAATCTCAGGGCCGATCTCGACGACCTCGCCTACATTCTGATAACCCCAGGGCGCCGGAAGCGCTTCGTCGGGATGCGCGTAGTTTCCCCCAAGCAGGTCGTTGCGCTCAGTGCCGTTGGTCAAACCGGAGTACAGGGTTTTGGTCTTCACTTGGTTGGCAGCCGGCGATGGGGGGTCCGGCCAGTCTGTTGCCAGCACCTTTTCGCGTTTCTTGTCGTTTCTCAGCCGGGTAACGAGGATGCGCATAAGAAAGCTCCCGCATTTGGGTGGACGTGATCGCGGACGTTCGATGGGAAGCACAATCTATGCCAAACAGTTGAATGTATCGAACCCCGCGTTTTTCAACGGTCAAGAGCCCTGGCGCCTTGAATGGCTTGCGTATAGACAACGTTTAGTATACGTTTATATATACTCAATCACGGCTCACGGAGATCTGCCCATGGAATCTGGTTTGCTCGCGCGGATAACGGCACGCCGCCCTACAGTCGGCGCTGCGGTGGGTTCCGGCATGACGGCTAAGGCCGCCGAAACAGGCGGCGCCGATTTTCTGATGGTTCTCAGCGCCGGCTATTTCCGGATGCAGGGTTGCAGCAGTATGGCGGCCCTGATGCCTTACGCCAATGCGAACGCCCTGACTTGGGACGTAGCGGTGCAGCATGTCTTGCCCCGGGTCGAGAAAGTGCCGGTGATACTGGGGGTGTGTGCGCAAGACCCACATCTGAATATGACCGAGCTGTTTCCGAAGATACGAGAGGTGGGCATCGTGGGCGTGACGAATTTCCCGTCGGTCGGCTTTATTGGCGGCGGTTACCGGCAGGCCCTCGAGGAGGGTGGGCTGGGTTACGGGAAAGAGGCGGCGCTTCTACGACAGGCCCACGATGCGGGTCTGATCACGATGGCCTTTACTTTCGAGCCCGAAGAGGCCCTCGCTATGACCCGAGCCGGGGTGGACGTCTTGTGTCTGGATCTGGGTTTCGCTGAGTGGCGGGACGTAGGGGAAGAGGAGCATGCCCAGGCGATGGACCATGCCATCCGGCATGTGCGCCGGGTCGTGACAACGGTCAAAAAGGAAACCCCCCGGCCGTATGTCATGATTTTTGGAGGACCTGTGGGTTCGCCCCGGGATTGCGCCGAACTCTATCAGCACACCGATGTTCAGGGCTATGTCGGGGGCAGCACCATCGAGCGGTTCCCTGCGGCGCCGCTCATCACGCAGACCGTGCGCGAGTTTAAGGCGGTGTGCGAGCCGGCCTTGCACGAAATGCGCCTTGGCGCCCTGACCGGGCGCGGGAAGGCCATGCGCGACGTTTTTGAGACGCTTCAGCGCGTGGCCGATACGGACGTGCCGGTGCTTATTCTCGGCGAGAGCGGCGTCGGTAAGGAACTCGCCGCCCGTGAACTGCACCGGCTTAGTAGGAGGCGCAGCAGTCCGCTGGTGAGCTGGAATTGCGGCGCTTTGACCGAGACCCTGGCCATGTCCGAGCTGTTCGGCCATGAAAAGGGGGCGTTCACAGGGGCTATGGGGAGACATCTTGGACGTTTTGAGCAGGCCCACGGGGGCGCCTTGTTCATGGACGAGGTGACCGATCTCCCGCTGTCCGTTCAGGCGAGCCTGTTGCGGGTGATCCAGGAGCGCGAGATCGTCCGAGTGGGCGGTAGCGAGAACATCCCCGTCGACGTTCGGTTAATTGCCGCCACGAATAAGGATCTTATGGAGCTGATACGGACAGGGCAGTTCCGGCTCGACTTGTTCTATCGGTTAAGCACCGTGACCGTGCGCATGCCGCCTTTGCGGGAGCGCCGCGAAGACATTCCGTTCTTGGTGCGGGAGTTTGTCCAGGAATTCGGGCGCAAGTACAATTACCCGGCCCCACGGGTCCCCCGGCCTGTCCTTGATGCGTTCATGCGGCATACTTGGCCTGGCAACATCCGTGAGTTGCGGAACGCTGTCGAGCGCATTGTTATTCTGGGACGCGGCGAGCAATTCCGGCGCGAATGGCTTGATGATTTGTTTCAGATGGCCCGTGCTGTGCAGACGATGTCGAGAGAAAGTGCGAATCGAGGAGGCGCCCTTCAAGACGCTCGCAGCCGTCTGTCCGCGGTGCTTCGCGAGTGCGGCGGCAACAAGGCGGCGGCTGCCCGGGCTCTCGGCGTTACCCGCAAGACAATCTACAGCTGGCTCAAGGAATCTCCGCCGCTGCAGGATGGGGAAAGCCGGGAGGCTGTGCTATAGTGAGGCAGGAGGAAGCAATGTGGGCGCCGTTCGGGCCAGTGAGCCGGCACAGTGCGACGGCGTGACGTGCAGCATTGCTTCGCTATCGAGAGAAGAGGAAATCACGGAGAAATGGACTTGCATAGATCGACGCGCCGCGAGTTTCTGGAAAAGACGGGACTGGCAGCCGCGGCAGTTGGCGCATCGCGCATGGCTCAGGGGAGTGAGGGGATGGAACAGAAGCGAAACATACTGCTGTATGTAGTGGACGATCAGGGAACAGATGACGCCGGATGCTACGGCAATTCAGTGATAAGGACGCCTGGACTTGATTATCTCGCGGAGAATGGAACGCGTTTTACGCACGCTTTCTGCACTACGCCCTCCTGCAGTGCAAGCCGTTCCGTTATCCTGTCCGGCAAGCATAACCACGCCACCGGCCAGTATGGGCACGCTCACGCCTACCATCATTTTGTGTCGTTCAGCGATCTGAAAACGCTCCCCGTTTACTTGGATCAGGTCGGCTATCGGACTCTGTCCGCTGGAAAATATCACGTTGCCCCGAAGGATGTGTACGATTTCCAGGGCTATGTGAACCATGAAATGAGCAAGACGACCTCGCCAATTCAAATGGCCGACGAGGTCCGTCCCTTTATCGCCGCGGAGGACGACCGCCCGTTTTTCCTGTACTTCTGCACCTGTCAACCCCATCGGCCGTTCCTCCGCGAAGGCATGGACCCGGTCTCGCCCGACGACGTCATTGTGCCTCCTTATCTGCCGGATTCGCCGTCATGTCGCGACGAACTGGCCAAGTATTACGGATCTGTTCAGTTGGCCGACAGAGGGCTGCTCCGTCTCACGGAAATCCTTGAGGAAACGGGGCACTGGAAGGACACTCTAATCATCTACGTCTCAGACAACGGCATTGCGTTCCCAGGCGCCAAAACCTGCCTCTATGAGCCGGGTATGCGCTTGCCCTGCGTGGTGCGCAATCCCTTTGCCGAGCGTCGGGGCGTGGTAAACGACGCCATGGTCACGTGGGCGGACATCACGCCGACCATTCTGGATTTCGCCGGCGCGTTGCCGGAGGATGGCGGCTTTCATGGGCGGTCGTTTTTAAACGCGCTCGAGCAGGACCACCTGGAGGGCTGGGACGAGATTCATGCATCGCATACTTTCCACGAGATCACCATGTACTTTCCTATGCGGGTAGTGCGCCAGCGCCGGTTCAAGTTGATTTGGAACATTGCGCATGGACTTGATTACCCCTTCGCATCGGATCTGTGGGAATCGACCACGTGGCAGGCCGTGTTGGAAGACGCCGCCGCACATTTCGGTAAGCGGACGGTGGACGCCTATATCCACCGGCCTGCCTGGGAATTGTACGACCTCGAGAACGACCCGGACGAAGTCGTCAACCTGGCCGGCGACCCGCATTACACCGATACCCTCGATGCGTTGAAGGCAAACCTGAAAGCGTTTCAGGAACGTACGGGCGACCCTTGGATCGTCAAGTGGGAGCACGAGTAGGTCTGCACAGGTGGGGGAAGCGTCTCAGACGGGACGGGAAAGCTTGGCTTAGAGGCGCCGTCGATATCCATAAGCGTGCCGCGCTACAAGAATCTCCCTTCTCCCGCTGATTCGTTGCCGGTCTAGATAGGTACAGCGACCGCGTCACACGTTTTCTGGGCGTACGCCAATCCCAGCGCATGGGGCATGAAGGCCCAGAGTTTCTAGGATGTGTGCTGGCGGGCATATTCCATCGGGCTGAGGCCGGTCTGATTACGGAAGACGCGGGAAAAGTAGTACTGGTCCTTGAAACCTGCCAGACGGGCTACCTCCTTGACCTGAAATCCGCCTGTTCTGAGCAGGTTTTGGGCCTCGGAGACGCGCAGATCGTTCAGGTATTGCACCGGCGCTCTGCCGGTTGCTTGCCGGAAAAGACGTCGAAGGTGGGCCGGCGATAGCGGTACCTCGTTGAGCGCCTCTTGCAGTCGGAAATCGGGGTTTTTGAATCCGTCGAGGAGCAGGTGTTCAAGACGTTCCGCCGCCGAATGCGCCGGTTGCTGGCGGCTCCAGCGGCACAGGTGAAGCAGCAGGCAATCGAAGAGCTTCTGGGCGATCGCCATCCAATTCGGCCGTTGCAGGTGGAACTCCCGGTAGAGCATGAGGGCAAGGTGTTTGAACGGCTCGCTTGCTTCGTCCTGGAACACGGGAATTGCCGCTCCCAGATTGGGCAATGAGCGGCAGTGGATATGGATATTGCGCAAGCCGGACGCGGATTCCTCAGTCTGTGGGACGTTGGGCGGCATGCATACGATAGCGCCCGGCTGGAAGGGAACCGGTTGTTCGCCTAACGTGACGGTCCCTGTGCCTTCGGTATAGAGTACGATCTCCCAGTTCGGGTGTTGGTGGCGCGGGAAGAAATGGATCGGCTTTTCGAGGCGTCCGACAAATAGGAAATTGGGCATCAGCATAACTTCCCAGTGGACACAGCACGGCCGGCGCGTTCCGCAGGAACCGCCTCGTGCGCGTTTTGTCCATTAGTCTGATCGGTGAATCCATTGACCTGTGGGCGGACCGTGCTCAACAATAGATCAGATCGTGCATGTTCCGCAATAGGTCCGGGGGTGGGCCGCGCGAGGGGTCCGCAGCGGAATCCACGCGGCAGCGAAGCGGGCATGGCGGGTACTGTTGTTCACACAAGGGGTAGGCCAAATGAGGAGATATCTCGTAATGCTCGCCGCAGCCATGTGCATAGGGAGCGTCGGGTGGGCTGCGCCTGTCTCGGCAGCAGCGCAGCAGGCGGGTCCAATCGCCATCCAGAACCGTTGTTGCCGGCTCGAATTTGACAGCACGACCGGGGGGCTGACGCGCTTCGTTGATCGGAAGGGCCCGATCGACCTGGTTGCCGACCCGGAGCTCGCCGAGGCGTTCCGTCTTGTGCTGACGTTCCAGGACGGTTCTCAGCGCTATGTGAACGCCAGCAGTCAGAAACTGTCGCGATCCGAGAAGACGCGCAACGGTCTTGTGCTTTACTGGGACGGTCCGCTCGAGGACGGCGCCGGGGAGTCTCATGACCTTTCCGTCAGGCTTTCGGCGACGCTTGGTAAGAGTTCCGTGACCTTTCAAGTCGAGCTCGAGAACCGGACGCTTCAGAAAGTGGCCGAGGTCTGGTATCCCCGGATCGGCGGATTGCTGCACTTCGGCCCTGAGTCTTCCGCTGCCGAGACCATCATCAATCCTCAGAGCGGCAAGAAACTCGCACTTCCCTTCGGGACGCACATGCTCCAGTATCCTGGCGGCTTGAACATGGCCTTTGTCGACGTCGGCAATGCGGCAATCGACCGGGGTCTCTACATCGGAGCTCATGACGAGCGTGCCCGTGTCAAAATGTTCCGCTTCGAGGAGGTTAAAAACGGTGCCGTCTCCGATGTCTACTTCAACCTTCTCCATCTGCCCTTCACGGAGCCGGGTCATTCCTTCGAGGGCGTTCCTCTCGTGTTGCAGTTCCATGACGGCGACTGGATCGGGGCGGGCCAGACTTACCGCGCCTGGTTTCAAGAGACCTTCGGCCTTATGGATCCTTCGCGCGACTGGATCCGCCGCTTGTCGTTCTATCAGATGACCATGATTATGTTGCCGGAGGCGAACATCAACTACACCATCGAGCAGGTGCCTCAATTGGCAGCGGATGCCAGGAAGTACGGGGTAGACGCGATCCAGCTTGCAGGATGGCAGCGGGGCGGACATGACGACGGTTATCCCTACTACGAGCCAGACCCGCGCCTGGGCACCTGGGAAGAGCTCGAAGACGCGATCCGCCAATGCCATGACATGGGCGTCCGCGTCTACTTTTTTGTCAACATCTTGTGCTCGATGATGGACCTGGACTGGTATGAGAACGAGTTGCAGTACTGCAACGCCACGAACCGTAAAGAAGAGCCGCAGTGGGTGGCCGGTTGGGGTATGGGCACCCTCGGCTCGCGTACGGGAACTACAACGCCGCTTATGTCGTTTGTTGATCCCGCTTTCCCGGTGGTTCACCAACTCCACCTTAACTACTTCAAGAAACTGGCCGAGATCGGCGCGGACGGGATCCACATCGATAAGATGTTCCCGGCGGGGCTCAATTTCAACCCGCGATCGCCCTTACCGCCCGATGAATCAGCCTGGGAGGGTGCAATACGGTTGATCGAGGCGCTTGACCGCGAGTGCAGGGCCATCAACCCCGATTGGCGCATGTCTTTCGAGTGCAACTGGGACCGCGTCCTCCAGTTCGGCGCCGCGACATGGTGGGCAGGCAACATGACGACGGCTCGCCATGTTTTCCCCGAGGTGGGCGAGACGGTTGGGCACTACCAGCCTTACGATTACCAGGGCATCAACAATGCCACGCGGTCGGGCGTGACCGTCATGCTGGCGCCCCAGCAGTTTAACCGTTCATTGGACTATGAACCATGGCGGGGCGAGTCCGAGTATGTCAAGCAGGTCAAGCAGATTCGCGACGAGCTTGCTGAAACCATTCTGTGGGGTCGAATGCTCGGGAACAAAGACGTGGCCATTGACCCCGCGGGCGCTGCGGACGTGGGCAACTGGCAGAACCTGGCCACAGGAAAGCACGGCTGCGTCCTCACCAACAATGGTGTGTTGCCTGCAACGCTCACCGTGACCGCTTTCGACGGCAATAACAGCGGTCCTGTTCGAGTGTATGCGCCGGGCAAAGCGGCGCTGGACGCGCACCTGCCCATCGAGCTCGAGATACCCGGCGAACGGCTTGTCGTTGTCATGGAGCAGTAGGCAGCGACGGAGACCTGCTGCCGAGGCGGCGCTGGTTCCGGGCGGTCGGACGAGAGGAGAAAGCAATGAGACGGCATGTGGGGATAGGCGGCATGGTGCTGCTGCTTTTTGGAACGGGATTGGCGACGGTCCCGCCCTGCCAAGGCGAGGAGACGGCGCCTGTGTACATTCAGAACGGCACGTTCGAGACGGGCGGATTAAGCGGCTGGACCGCCGATCCGAACTGGCGGGTCGATGACAACTCCGCCGGCGGCTGGTACCGCGGCTGGGGCGGCAAGTGGTTTGCCTGGAGCGGTGAGGGAGGCGAGCCAACCACCGGGAACCTCCGGTCTGAACCGTTCATGCTCGAGCAAGACGGGGTGTTGT
>CAZBQH010000471.1:0-6455 GCA_964493915.1 uncultured Nitrospiraceae bacterium | reverse complement strand
GGTCGAGCAGAGTGGGACGAAGCGGCTCTGGCCACCGTAGGCGGGTACTGGCCTGACCGGGAGGTCATCGGCGTTGACATCAAGGATCTATGGAAAGAGGGCGGTGGCATTCACTGTGTGACACAGCAGCAGCCGGAGTGGAACACCGCGGGTAATCAGTCACTCAACCAGCATACCGAGTGAAAGTTAAATAAAGAATCGCCCATGTTCCACATTGTGCGGAACACGGACGGTCCCGGGCAACGAAGGCTGGCACCGGAAACGCTGTCTTGCGAGTTCCTTCCGAAGAGACCGCGTGCGTTCGTGTCCATAACGAGGAAAGGAATCTTGATGATGAATAAACGAAGCGGAAGACCGACGAAACCACCGCCTCACTTTTCCCGTGAAGGTGTTTTCGCGGGGCCGTTCGGCGAGTCGCTGGAGACCGTCCGGGCAAACCAGCCGCGTTTTCGATGGGCGTTTCCGGCGAAGCTGAACTATTGGCGACGGGCTCACTCCTGCTCCCAGTGTGGTAAGAGGCCGATGAAACTGGAATGGTTGTACTACCGCAGTCCGAAATGGACCTGGGCGGCGTTGTGCGGACGGGCAGGATGGCTCACAATCTGCCCCGATTGCCGGCATCCGGTGGACTTCTTTGTCGACAGGATGAGTTGAGGGATAAAACCGTGAGGCAGATCGGAATGGGGCGGGGAAAGCGTTTTTCTCCGCCCCCGGGGCGATGGTGGGGGCCAGAGATGCTCTCAAAAGTTGTGGATGAGAAAGGATGAGCGGATAGCGATGGAGGAAACGGCGTGACTGGCCCGAAGGCTATGTTCAACCATTCTTCGTCCACAATATTTGACCATAGCTCATGGAATCGGCGTTTTGCTTCAACGCCTGCAAACCACAGCCCCCTGTCCCGTAGCTACTATTCACTCGGTTTCCACACGCCAGAGCTTCTTAGACTGCGCTGCACACTCATTTCCATCGGTGGATGGAGTTTTCGGTGGGGACAGGTGGTAATTGGCCTGCTTGCACTATGTCTGTTTTCCACACAGAGCGAAGTCGAAATCCAGATCGTGGCAGGCACAATGGGCGCAGTGCTGGCAGATCGGCGCTCCGCTAGCTCATGACTTCGTGATCTGATCCTGAAGCTGTGAAGGGATGATCTTCCAAGCGTCCGTTTCTTCCGGTTGGACTCCCAAACGTTCGGAGAAAGCCTTGAACACGGCGCTTAGCCTACGCTGGAATCTCGGCTCAGATGCTGTCCACTCGCTGACCAATTCGCCAAGTTTCTCCTGCACCGCACCAAACCCGAAGCTTCTGCCAAACTGCAGCACCTTCTCAGATAGGTCATCGCCGACCAGTGAGCACAACACCTCTCGTTCGCCCCGCGTTACGACCCCATCTTGAAAGACCAGTGATGCGGCGAGCCAGGCAGATGCCAGGCCAACCTGTTCGCTTTCCAGGGCTGGCAGCAAGCCATCGCCGAGGTCATCAAGGGCGGCTTGGACCCGCTGATCCACGTCCGACAGAGGACAGCCAGCGCTTCCCGAGCCAGATGCTCTTGCATAGGCCGAGCTTTCGCAGAACCAGATGAGAGCCCGAAGGCGAAGCGGCAAACTCGGATGCGTGTCATTGACCTCCCAAGTTCGATCGTAGCCGTTCCCGTGTCTCCGAAGTTGGTCGAGGAATGCTTCGACGTCGAGCCTCAGATGTCTTGTGTTCAGGCCGGAGATCAGCTTCACCATCACCATTGCACAGGTGAGAAGACTCCGGACGGCTACCATTCCAATCCGGTCGGTCGATATCTCGCCGCATCTCTGTGTCGACATCAACCTGAGCCTCTCGTACTCGGACTGAGCCGAAGTGCTAAGGGCGGTGGGGCAATGACCCAGGCCGTGGTGGCCGAGCTCATGCCCAATCACGAATCGCAACTCGCTGGCGGTCAGCAGTTCCACGATCCCGCTCGTGAGAATGACGACGGGATGGTGTCCTCTGCCCAGAAAAGGAGCGGAGGCACTAATGGGTGGATCGTTGACAACGAACACCTCGGGTTCCACGCTCAGTCCCAGACGTTCAGTAACACGGACTACCGAAGCATGCAGGCCCGGAGTGAGGCCAGCCGTCACCCGCAGTCCTTCCGCGCGCATTCGGGCAATGTACTCGGCAGCTTCAGCTCGGTGTTCTGAGTCGGCCCTGCGACCCACGTCACCGGAGAAACGGAGTGAAGCGCAGAGTTCCTGGAATCCTATCATCCGCCTCGCTCCAATTCTTCCCCTTCCGCCGCGATGCTCGACCTACCCGAATCTCTGGCTCAGGGGCGCCCCGAGGCATCGCCCGTCAGGCAGGAGTGTGTACACCGGTCACTGCTCCTCCAACCGCCTTCTGATTTCTGCAATCTTCTTGAGGCGGAGTTCCGCTTCCAAGGAGATTTCAGGGTCCGCGTGTGTCACCCGCCTTCGCCACTTCTGGTATTCGCGGTTCAGAAATGCGATCTTCTCCTCCCGTGACAGCCCTTCAGGCATTGCCAGAAGCTCACCGGCCCGCTCATGTTCGAACATTCCGATTTTGAAGTGGCGCTCACGGAACTCTCTGTCCAGTTCGTCAGAGATACCCAGCATGCCAGCGGTGTCCTGCAACATCAACAGTTCCCGGGGGTGCGCCTTACCATCAGAGGCGACGAGCTTGACGCACAGTTCGTAGGCGTCTTGAGATGTTCTTTCGGAGTCTAGGTCGCGGATCTTACGGCAGGTCTTCTGCCAAAGTTCTCGCCCTCCGCCGGTCCCCTGGGAGTGGTAGGTCTTCTTGAAGCGATGGATGACGTGGTTGACCGCCTCCCTACGGCTTTTCCTTTCGTCCGCGTCCAGCATGGCATAGCGTTCTCTGAAGAAATCGCGCAGAACAGCCGCCTCTTGGTTGTCAATTCTGCCGTCGGACATGCACACACACAGCGCAAGCAGAGCCACCGCTTGGTCGGCGATCTTATTCGCCTTCTCCATCTCCAGATAGCCGTAGAAGGACTGGCAGTGGTTAAGTGATGTGGAACCTGCAGAGTACGGGTCGCCTTTGCCATTACTTGGCAGCAGAAACACGGTAATGCAGAAAGAACGGTTCCCTCGCTTCGGAAACAACAAGGCCTCGGAAGGTATCTTCAGTATCTCCACGCTCTCATACGAGGAGACCTGATGGGGGACTTCCACCGGGTCGCGGGACTCGAAGAAGCCGTTCTCGTCTCTCAGTTCCGGGACTTGACAAAGAACGGGATAGTGAGCGTCGCCCTCCAAGTCATCCGTAGCATCGGCACCTTGAACAACCAGCTGGCACTTCGCCTCATCTTGGGGCACCATGACGGTTCCCGAGATCCAGACGGAGTACACAGGAATAGCATCCTCTTGGTCTGAAGAGGTGAATTGCTCCTTCTTGACAGTAACTTGCAGTCCCCTCGCGAGCAGATTGACCAACTCCTCCTGCGCGTCTGGCTCTGCCTCCCCCATGCTATCGATGATTACCGAAATCAGCCACAACGCCATACCGATAGCAATTATCCAAACCATCGGAGTTCCACTCCAGTTTTCAGCGTAGGCCGATCACTCGATGAAGAGGTCGTCGAAATCGATCTCCTGCTGGTCCGGAGCTTTCTGAGGTGCCCCGATGTCCTCCGCTGCAATCCTGAACTCGCGGGACTTGCCTGTGCTCGGCTCTCGGAAAACGCACTCCATGCAGCCGTTAAGGTTGTATGAATAAGTCACTTCAATCGGGCTGTTGGCGGGAAGTCCTTCCGGTAGTTCCAGGTCCCCAGTCACAATGATCCGCACGAAGTGCGGGTCAGTATCTTCCCCCTGAGTTACTTGACACTCCACGGATCGCTGCTCGTCCGAGACAGTGTAGAACGTTTCCTTGCGCACCGCGGACAACGGTGTGTTCTTGGGAATCATGAATGTGTTCCGCTCCCTAACGGAGCCACGGTCTGCACTGAACCCACTCTCCATATCGACAACGATTGTCCCGAAACTGTGCGGTGTGACATCGCTAATCACGGTTCGGTCCATTCGATCGCCCGCCTCCGGCGTCAAATCCCCGATTCCCTGTTCGCGCATGATCGCGCCGGCCTGGATAGCCGCTCCGAGGGCCACGGCTTCATCCGGGCTAATGTCCTGAACAACGGGGCAGCGAAACATCTCGGCCAACATGCGCCGGACGGCGGGAATCCGAGTTGACCCCCCTACAAGAAGCACGCTGTCAATATCCCCAGGGCTGTAACTTGCTTGTTCCAAGACATTCTCGATGAGCATCTTGGTTCTGACGGTATAGTCCTTGATCAGACCCTCAAACTGGGCCCTCTCAACATCAACGGTGACCAAGTGCGCTCCCCATTGGACCCTCCCCTTCACGGACGGGCGCTTGGAAAGGTACCTCTTGTCTCGCTCAGCATCCTCTATGACGCCCAGCCAATCACCGGATGCCTCGTCGATCTCGATGCCCTTGTCCCTAGCAAGCTCTTGGTTGTAGTGTCGCGCGAGGGCAAGGTCCAGATCATGCCCGCCTAATGCGTGATCTCCATCGGATGCAATCACCTTGACCTCCAACTCGCTCTGAATGGTAACGATGCTGGCGTCGAACGTCCCACCTCCGAAATCATAGACGAGCATCGTGCAGGGATCGCCTCCGGCTGACGCATAGGCGATCGCAGCTGCCGTGGGCTCGTTAATGATCCTCAGAACGTTGAGGCCAGCCAATCTGCCTGCCTCGATAGTTGCCCGTCGTCGGACTTCGTCGAAGTATGCCGGCACTGTTATCACAGCATGCTCAATCGGGCCGACAGTTTTCTCTGCATCCTGCTTCAACTTCTTGAGGACCATCGCGCTGATCTCGATGGCGCTGTAGCTACGCCCATCGACCGTGAATGACCAACCGGGGGAGCCGATCTCTCTCTTGATCCATCGCACGACTCGATCCGGATATGCCCTTACTGCGGCCACCGCATCTTGGCCCACTACTATTGGACCACCTTCTTCAAAGTAGACGGCTGACGCCGTGACACGCTCTCCGTCCGCATTTGGGACAATTTCAGGGCGACCGGCAGGATTGATAACAGCCAAGGTTGAGTACGTGGTGCCGAGGTCGATTCCTACGGGCGGCTGGCCCATCTCTCTTCTCCCTATTCTGTGCAGGAGCGGTGCCTGCTATCCGCGTCGGTACACGTCGACCCGTGCCTTGCGCAGCACTAAGGTGCCGTCCAAGAGGAACCCACACTGGCATGCTCTGGCTACGGTGTTGGACTTCCGCCAGAAAGGGCACCGAACGGAGTTCGAGGTCGACATCACGTTGAGTTCAAGCGCCTCGCCTGGCTGCGGCCAGATCACCGCAATGCCGTGGCGAAGCAGTTCTCCCTGCAACAGTTCCATCAGGCCAACTGTAAAGGCGTCTGGGGGATCATGGCCGGCTTCCATCGCGACGACCTTCTTGAACAGCGTATCGAATACCTGAAACAGCGAATCAAACACGACTCTCTTGCCCTCGAGCTGAGTGTCTCGCACGTAATTTCTCACGAGCTTTGAGGATTCACACAACTCCCGTACATCAGCTCGAAGAGACCCAATCGCGTCCCGAAGACCGTCGAACGCTTTCTGCGGGGACTTCTTCTCGGGCGTCTCATCTTGCTGTTCCACTTTCGCTGACGAGACGATCGCTTCCGCCTCGGTATCACACGCGGAGGGGACAGGCTCGGCAGCCGCCTCGCAGACCGGCGCGACGGCGGGATCCAAGGCCGCTGGAGCGTCGCTCTCGCCATCAGCCGATGTCTGGCGGTCTCCCACCTTCAGGCTCTCGATCTCCTGTTCGGGTCCGCTATTGTCAATTGTCTCCCTGTCCACCGAGATCAACTCCCATGCAAGAGAACTCCAAATTTGCCGAACGCCAGTCAGGGCATGGCAACTATGAAAGCCCTGATCGTATTGTTCTGGCCTCTTCACTCGCACAGATTGTAGCTGATCGAAGCCCGCGAGTCAAGACCTCGGCAGTCTCCTTTCTCCGAGCCGAATCGGTTAGAGCCTGCGGGAGAGTGGGGCCGACGATGAGCGTCGTTGCACTTCGCCGGGCGAGGCGTACAACGCACACAGTCGACACCGAAAGGTACTGCGATGAAGCGCGCTGCCGCCATAGCCACGTTCCTACTCTTCGCGACTGTCTCTCCACTCAGTCCGCGTCGACACCCGACACCACCACCCGAAGGCCTCTCCGTGACCGCAAAAGGTTCCCTTGAAATAATCGTGATGAAAGGCATTCATCACCTTGAAGGAGAAGACGTAAATCTCGCCGGTCTTCTGATGGAGTGTTCGATGGGCGTTTCCGGCGAAGCTGAACTATTGTCGCCAGGCTCCGTTGGCTGTGGCTCGCCGACGACGTGGTGGAGGTGGGCACCGCCCTGTTGCCCGACGGTTATTGACCGGTAGACAAGACCCGGGAAGGGCATC
>CAZBQH010000470.1:0-19861 GCA_964493915.1 uncultured Nitrospiraceae bacterium | reverse complement strand
CACGCCGTCCAGTGTGCACGCGGGCATAGTATCCGCAGCATCGACTGGCCGCAGGCATAGCGTCGCCACCACCCCCTCATCCAAAGCGTGCTGGTTCATACCGGCTACGATAATGCGCATCGCGCCGTCGGATTGCTCCGCGAACAGCACGCCTTTGCTGGCTTGTTCCGCTGCAGGCCCCGCTATGACCTCCACGCACTCGTAGCGGGAGGTGTCATACCGCAGGTCAAATTGAAGTCCCGCGGCCGCTTCACCGGATTCCGGCGTGAAAAACGCTGGCAAAGCAATCAGCCCATCTGGCAGGGGTGTGGGAGCCGTGACGTTTATGGTTGCGGCCCAGACAGTCCCCGCGCAGATGAGTGCAAGAGCGACTGTACCACCGGCGCAACACTTGGCCACGTATTGTTTTGGCATGTTGTGTTTCATGTTACCGGCCTGTTCGCGCTGGTTGCCGGCGCACTTTCATGAACATCCCTATGGCGACGAAAAAAGAGGGCCCCCAATCCGGCAAACACAGCAAGCCACAGTGTCAAGCACCATTCCTCGTGCGGTCCGGCTTGCATCTGCACAGGAAACACGACAGCGCCATCTTGCGGCTGAGCCGTCACGGTGCCGCCGTTCGGGTCTGCAAGTAAAACGTTTCGCAGGAGAACCACCTCGACCGAGTCGTAGGGATAGGACACAAAGTTGAGGGTCACTTCGGCTACGGAACCATCGGGGATCGTGTTCTGGTTGAATCCGGCCACGATAACCCTGACAGCCCCCGGCTCGAGCACGCTGAAGCTCACATCTTTGTCCGCCGTCAAAGCAGCGGGTCCGGGGGCTACGCCCGGGTTTTCAGCCAACTTGAACACCGCGCCGTTAAAGACAACGTCAAACTGCACGCCAGCGACTTCCTCAGCCGGGCCACTGCTCAGGTTGATGCCGATGGTTACTGACGGTCCGCCCGAGGCTGTCACGTTCTCAGCGGCAATGGCCGCGGCGAAGCACGCCGCAGGAAAGGCCATGATAACGGCAGCCAACGTAACAGCGTAGAGAAGCTGATGTTTTCTACACATTACCGCGTCCTCTATACCTGAATGACTAGGTTCGCTGAGAGGGGTGCAGCCATAGCGGCCGCCCCCTCTCAGTATGCCCTGTCAAAGCAACTGCAGCTGATCCCAACTACCAGACATCTGGATTGCAGGGCGCTGCATCGGCATAGTCGGGCGCCCCATCGTTGTCGTTGTCCTCGTCCGTGACGTTGGGGATGCCATCACCGTCGCAGTCATTGTCGCAGATGACATCGTCGTCGCGGCAGTTGGGGATTCCGTCGCCATCATCGTCTTGTGCGAAGTCGGGCACGCCGTCGCCGTCCGCATCCGTGTAGTTAGGGCCGCCGGGGATGCCCAGCAAGTCCTCGAGGTAATCGGGGATGCCGTTGCCGTTCTCGTCGATCACATCGGGATCACCCAGCCCCGCCATCCATTCGGGAATACCCGCAACGACATAATCCACGATGTCCTCAATGAAATCAGGGGTGCCATCGTGGTTCATGTCGCCCTGCGGGGCGGGCTGGCCGTTGTCCTCGTACCAGCCTGCAATGTTCTCTTCCAGGCAGGTTATGAGCGGCTCGACGAAATCGGGGATCCCGTCTTCATCGCTGTCGACCAAGTCTGGAATGGTGATCTCATCCAGCCAGCCAGCGATGCACGCGGCAATGCGCGAATCCAGGCTCTCCCGGTCCATCCCTTGCGGCACGCCCGGCCCATTCTGCGCCCTCTGCAACAAGGGATCGGCGAAATCTGGAATCCCATTGCCGTCGTTGTCGGCATCGCTCAGTCGGCCATTGACCTCGCCGAGCATGGCGCGTATATCACGTTGCGTGCGGATACGGTTTTGGAACTGGAACTGGCCGAGATCGAGCGTGTCTCCCCAGGAAAGCTCAGGGAGAGGAAGAACGCACGAGACCGCGCCCGCGATAGGGAACTCGAGCGTGCCGGTCTGCGCTTGGCCTTGCTCGTTCTCGTTGGCGAAAAAGGCGATGCTCCAGGCGCTCTTCACGCGCAGCCGCAGCATATGCTCGCCGGTTTCTGGATCTACGTCGCCTTGGACGCATTCGCCGGTTTGCGATATGGCGCAAACCCGGACCCGATTCTGCAGCGTCTCAGCGTCAGCATTGAGCCTGAGCCGGACCCGCTGCAATAGGCCGCCGTTGGCCAAGGCGGTGTTGATGCAGTTCTGAACGTCAACGATGTCGACACTGCCGTTCTCGTCTATATCCGCTTCACGGGTACGCTGTTGCGTCTGTAAAGCCTGGCAGATCGTGGCCTGCACATCCAGGACATTACAGTAGCCGTCCATGTTGACATCGCCCAGACGGGTCTGCAGTTGTTCCTGATCCTGGGCGACGGCAAGCGTCGCCCACACCGCGCTCAGTGCTGCTGCAACGACCATAGCAGCATAGAATCTATAACACTTTGATCCACTCATTTTGAGACTCCTTGTCAAAGGTCGCCGGGGTGAGCCGGGCACACCTTTCCTGTTCGTTTCTCAAGTACGCAGTCAAACCACCTTCCGCCGTCCAGAACGGACGGAAGGCCAGGAAGCTCACACTGTGAGCGAACAAGGAGGGGCGTGAGGGGTCAGTATATACAGGAACCGTTCAGTCTCAGAGGGGCAGGTCCACTCAAATGAGTCACGAGGCGCGCGCCGGGTGTTGTCCTTCTCAGCCAACACGACTTGAAACTTCGACGCGCCAGGACGAGCCAAAAGAAGGGTTGGATATCCTGCCAACCGTGGAGATTTCGGCACAGATTCGCGAGGGGGGGCCTGGCTTTCTTCCTCTGATTGGGATGCCCAGAAGAGCACCTTCTGGAAATCCCGGACATCAACCTGGCCGTCGCCGTTGACGTCGCTCGCTTCGCCGGCGCCAGGGCTGTTCAACAAATCCGCAATGACGGTCTGCACGTCAAGGATATTCTGTTTGCAGTCGCCATTCGTGTCGCCAGGAGCGCTGGTATAGAAAGGACAAAAGGCAGGGGCACATGGTATGAGCGCCAGAATGCTTAAAAAGGCAATAAAATGCGTCTTTGTGCTCATCTGCCCATCCTCATAAATATTATAACCATACCGCGACGTTCCCGTCAAACCCGTCCCTCAAGGCTGGCCATGCACGGCAGATCCCAAACGCTTGGGAAGCAACGCAGTTAAGGCTTTGACCGTGTCGTCGCTGGGGGCCGGGACAGTCAATGCTGTGGGTTCACGCGACTTTCTCGCCAGGCTCGACGGATGGAATGCGCTCCTGAGTATCGGGGCCTTCATGCGTGGTCTGCCCGATGATGTCGTTGAACCGGGCAGTGGCCACAGCCACGACCGTGTCGGCCCCGCCGTAATAAAGCTTCACCTTCCCCTCAGGCTCGACCATTCCCCCTGAAGCGAAGACGACGTTGTTCATGTTGCGGATGCGCTCGTGTTCCTCCCGGGCCGAGAGCAGGGGGATGCGACACCGTGCAAGCACTTTGGTGGGATCGTCAACGCCGAGCATAGCGGAGCCTGTGCGGTAGATGGGACTTGCGAAGGACGTCTTGAAGCCATGATAGATCTCGAGCCGGCCCTGCTCTGTCCGGATAGGGGGAACCGAGGCGCCGATGCGGTTGCTGTCCCAGTAGCCCTGGCCCCGGCGTGATGAGCAGCTCCTACTCGCCCCAACTCTCCGGGGTCTCCTATTTCGATGCCCAGATGGTGCCCGTGCCCAGGCCTATGGCCGGTGAAGACGGCCGGCGTGCTCGATGAAGCGCCGGTGCGGCGCTTGGTGGGGATATGCATGCGTTTGCGCTTTACTGGACTTCAGTTGTGGTGGCCCTTCTTTGTTTGGATGCCGGGTTTGATACTACACCTGTTTTACCCAATAACGACGGGCCGCCGCAAGCTTTTAAGAGCGCTTGCAGGCGAGGTTGTCATGGAATCATGGGGTAGAGTTTCCGCTCTCTCTGTGACCAAACGCCGGCGAGGGCTAGAAGCGCAAGCCCTGATGTCTTTCGCGTTAAAAGCGGTCCTCGATTGGAACGTAGGGACGCTCTATTTTCCCGACATAGATCTGGCGCGGCCGGTGGATTTTCATAGCAGGATCCTCCCGCAACTCTTTCCACTGGGCTATCCATCCAGGCATGCGACCGATGGCAAACATGACAGTGAACATGTTCGTCGGAATCCCCATGGCCCGGTAGATGATACCGCTGTAAAAGTCGACGTTCGGGTACAGTCTGCGCTCGATGAAATAGTCGTCATGAAGGGCAATGTCTTCGATCTCTTTCGCGATATCCAGCAAGGGGTCCTGAACACCTAGTTCATCGAAGACTTCATCGCACGTCCGCTTCAGAATCTTCGCCCGGGGATCGAAATTCCGGTAAACGCGGTGTCCGAAGCCCATCAGACGGAAGCCGGAGTCCTTCTTCTTGGCCAGCTCGATGTATTTGCGGTAGTTGTTGTTGTCGTTTCGGATGCGTTCGAGCATCTCAATAACCTGTTGGTTGGCGCCTCCATGCAAGGCGCCCCAGAGGGCGCAAACGCCGGCCGACACGGAGGCAAACAGATTGCTCATGCTGCTGCCCACCATCCGCACCGTCGAGGCGCTGCAATTCTGCTCGTGATCCGCGTGAAGCGTCAGGAGCATGTTCAATGCACGCTCCAGCACGTCGGGCACATCGTAAGGCTCCGCGGGCGTTGCAAACATCATCCGTAGGAAGTTGGCGCAGTAGCTGTGGTCGGCCCGCGGATAGATGATGGGTTCGCCTCGGGATTTCTTGTAGGAAAACGCGGCGATCGTCTTCGCTTTGGCCAACAGACGCACGATGTTCAGATTCACGTCCTCGTCGCTTTCGTTGTCCGGATAGTAAGCAGAAAGCGAAGCAATCATGGATGAAAGGATGGCCATAGGATGCGCATTCGGGGGAAATCCCTCGAAGAATTTGAGCATGTCCTCGTGGATGTATGAATTGAGCGTGAGTTGACGGCGCCAATCTTGAAGCTCTTCGGCATTGGGCAAGTGGCCGTAGATAACCAGATAACAGACTTCCGGGAATCTGGCGTGAATCGCCAGCTCCTCGATGGGATAGCCGCGATAGCGGAGAACACCCTTCTCCCCGTCGATGAACGTGATGGCGCTCTCACAAGAACCCGTATTTACGTAACCTGGATCAAGCGTGATGGCGCCTGTACGAGAACGCAGGGTCGTGATGTCAACGGCCACCTCTCCTTGAGTGCCCTCGATGACGGGAAATTCATACTCTTTCCCAAACAGAATCAACTTGGCGGTGCTTTTCCGGGTGTCTAACGGTTCCTGAATCGTTGTCATGTTGCGCCTCTGGAATCTATCCTCGAGTTTTGGCGGGTCGCAGCCCCGACAGATTCGCTATCGCCTACCTTGAACATACCTAAAACCGCGGAGGAATTCAATTTCGCCGACCAGTGGCATGCAACACGCCTATCACTATGCAGCCTTCATGCGCACTTTTGTCCGCCTCGATGCATTTACCGGTTCTCGACGTGCAACCTCGGCCTGCCCCGGGATCGTTCTTCGGGAGAAACCTCCCAAGCGTTTCCCAAGCTTTGATCTCTGCCTCGGGTGTTGACTCGAACACTGTCCAGGGTACAGAATGGCGCATCGGGTACAAAGATGTGGAAAACGAAGGAATCCTGCAAGACCGCTGGCAACAGGCACGTCCGCTAAGGGAAGGGGGATCTATGAAGATCAAGTTCCTCAAAACGCTTTGGGGCATAGAAGACATGCCCGTTCTGGAGGAACAACTAAAGCGCGTCGCGGAAGCGGGCTATGATGGTTTCGAGGCGCCGCCAAGCCCCATCGAACCCGATGCATGGTGCGAACTGCTCGACAAGTATGGGCTCATTTATGCCGGAATGGTATCTGCTGACGACGTAAAAAGCTTCGCGGCCCAACTGGAGAAGATTCAAGTATATCGGCCTGTTGTTGTGAACTCACAAAGCGGACTCGACCGCATGTCCTTCCAGCAGGGGTGCGATTTTTTCCTCGAAGCGCTCAAAGTCGAGAAGGATGTGGGCATTCCCGTAGCCCATGAAACGCACCGCCACCGTCTTTTCTACGCGCCCTGGTGCACAATTCCTTACCTCGAGGAGTTTCCAGACCTTAAGCTGTGCGCCGATTTCAGTCACTGGTGCGTGGTTGCGGAATCGCTTCTGGAAAAGGACCGCGATCTCATGTCGATAGCGTGCGAGCGCACGATTCATATCCATGCCCGCGTGGGGTATGAGCAGGGTCCTCAAGTATCCGATCCCCGTGCTCCCGAGTATGCGGCTCACCTCGAACAGCATCAGTCCTGGTGGGACATGGTCGTGGATACGCAGCAGGGGGGAGGCGCCGCTATGCTCACGGTCACGCCTGAGTACAGGCCGTCCCCGTATCTCCACACGCTGCCCTATACCCGTCAACCCGTGGCGGACCCATGGGAGATTTCTCTCTGGACGGCGAATCGGCTTAGGGAACGATGGGGCAAGAGAGCGCCGTAACCTGCCGAAAGGGTCGAACACGCGGCCTGTCCATAGGCCGAGGCGCCTGTGCAGAGCCCAAATTCAGAGTCCAAAGTTCAGAACCATGAGCTGAACAAGCGTATCGATGTCGGCGCGGGACTCGAGTTTCAGGCCAAACGCCTCTACCATAGGACCGATTGTCCGGCGCAGAAAGCCGAGTTCCGTGTTCGTTGTGTCATAGCCTTCGAAGGGGCCGCGCAGTTCCGCGGCAGCTACGGCTGTTGCAGTCTCGACCAGATAACGGGCAATGGCGGCCATCTTTTCATAGTTCAGCTTTTCAGGCGTGTCCGTCGGTTGATGGTAATGAGCCCAATGCCCGCACGATAGGAATAAATAGGGTCTGCGGTTTACGCGGAACACGTAGTAATCGCTGAGATCCCCAATATACCGGTTCAGTGTAGCGATCGTGCGAATCCCCTCGCCAGGTTCGCAGGTTTTCAGGATCGGCGCGAGACCGGGGTCGCTCTCCATGCCGGTCAGAAAAACTAGGTTTTCGAGGCCAGGAATGGGCACATCGTGGCCGACCAGGTCCATCACCAGGGCGCAATGAACGGGCGTCGTCCGCTGACGCTGGTACCAGTAGACAGAACCCATCCAGTCGCTAAGGTAACGGGGAGGCTCTTCCGCATCAAAGAAGGCGAGGATCACGTCCCGTTCGAGACCCTTTCTCTTGAGACATTCCCCCGCTGCAAGTGCGATACCGATGGCCGCCGCGTTGTCGTCCGCGCCCGGATAGGGGCCAAAGGTGTCGTAGTGGGCGGCGATGAGCAGCGGCGCTTGTTCCGGCTTGGCGCCCGGCACGCGGGCCATGACGTTCACGAAGGTTTCGGCGCCGGCTTGATACGGCAGTTCGTAGGCGCCGTTGGCCAACCCAGGCAGGTTGAGGGCTTCGAGCCGGGAGATCAGATGCCTGCGGGCCGCGTCATGACCCGGCGACCCCGGCATGCGTCCGCCGGATGCGGCAAGGGCCTCGACGTCCTTTTTCAACTGGTCAATCATGAATTGTTACTTTCCCTTTGCGCGGCTATCTGTGATTATCACCTTATCAGCTTTTGCCTAACCGAGCAATCGGAGGTACAGCCAATTCGTCGAGGGAAAGTATAGCGCTTATAAGGGAGAGGCGCGTCGGAAACCGCCTGGCGACTTTCGCGTTGTTATGGGCGGGGGCGTCAATAGCGCACTTCTCAAAATGATTTCGGCCGCTGTTCTGGGCGAAAGCAAGAGGCACGGACCCGAAGACCCGCGCCTCTTTTGCACTCAGGTTGTGTTCAGGTTGTGGCTGTCACCAAGGCGATCGGCGCGTATGCTGCCCAAAGTGGATCAGCCATTGCCGCCGGCCATAGCCAGCCATTCGCCGAGAGCGTAATAGGAGCCTTGGCGCACGAGCTTAAGCGGCGATTTTGTGTCGAACTTGATGAACTCGACATGCCCGTCCATGAACAACACGTTCGACCCGCCCGGGATGTGGTTGAAACGCGCCACGGGATTGTCCTGCCCGCCAGGACCCGAGAAGAAGTTGTTCTCGTTTGCCCACGAGTCGAACATCACAAACAGAGAGCTCTGGGCCAATGCGCCCGCTGCGGGGTTGTTGATGTCTGTAATGAAGAACCGCTCGATGCCCTCGCGAAGACGGTGCAGGTTTCGCGGCAGTGGTCCGCCGTCCAGGTCCACATCGTACCAGTAGGCGAGGTTGTTCTGAGATTCAGGGCCAAGCTCGGCGGGGCCGTAGTCGACCTGACCGCACTCGTTGCCGTTCACATAGGCCAGGACGCAATCCACTGAGCTGTCCGTGCCCGGCCAGAGTATTCCGCCGCTCCAAGCCGACGTTTTTATACCCCAGCGGGGCCCGCCGACAAACCAGTGCAACCGGTTGCCGGTAAAAACGACTTGGCAGAATTGCGGAGTCGTTTTCGTGGCATAGGCGGTATAGAAATACGAAATGGGGTAGCTCAGCAGGGACAGTACACAATACTTCCCCCGCTGTGGATCTCTACTCTGCCAGTAATTGCTGATGCGCTGGATTTGAGCAGACAGGTCCTCCTCGATGCCCAGTCCCTGGGTGACGCTCCACCAGTAGTTGCTGACCAGGTCGCTGCGAGAGTCGGAGGGGCAAATTGCGATGCTTGGGTCGGTCCAATAGTCCGGGTAGAGCACTTCCGCGTCGAACCCCGCCTGCCCTTGGTTGCCAAAGGCGCTCCACGCCGACTGGCCGGGCCACATGCCGCCTTTGGACTCGTTTGCATACATCTTGAAAATCAGCCCGAACTGCTTGAGGTTGTTTGCGCACGATGCCCGGCGCGCCGCTTCGCGCGCTCGGGAGAGCGCGGGCAGCAGAATGGACGCCAGGATTCCAATGATCGCAATCACCACCAGCAGTTCAATCAAGGTAAAACCACGTTTCTTGCACATGCTTCTAAGTCCTTAATCTGAGTTATATTGCAGACCACACCACAAATGCCTCACTGTGCCGTCTTTTCTCGATAATCCACACCTCCTTTCGCCGTTCTAACCCTGTCGTTTTCAAGCGTCCGGATCGTTTTATGTTAGAGGCGGCGCCGCCGGACGCACGATGAGAGCAATCCGTCTTATCCCCTTCACCTTACGCCTATCCAGGGCTGTAGACTTCGCGAATACTAAGCAGTAGCTTCCACATTGTAAGGCGTGCCCAAGATTCAGGAGACACCTTATGTTTGCTTACAGTGTGAGACGACTTTCACCATGCCGGAAACGTTTCCGGCCTCCCTTGATTTCCTTGCGCTCAACACGCCTCGAGTGTAAACTTAGTATAAATCGGAAACGTTTCCGCTGTCAAGGGTGTTGCACACCTGCATGGGCATTAAAGAACTCGCAAAAGAGGCCGGCGTCTCCACTACAACCGCTTGGCGGGCCCTCAACCAAGCCCCCGACATCAATTCGGACACCCGCGCACGGATCCTCGAGACGGCCGCGAGACTAGGCTACCGCGCCAATCGGGCCGCAAGCGCCCTTGTGACCGGCCGCAGCCAATCTGTCGCCTTGTGGATGCCTGTGCTCAGTTCGCCCCATGCCGCCCACGTTTTGTATTACGCACAGCGCGAGATCAGCCGTCATGAGTTCGAGATGATGGTCCGGAGCCGCGAGATCTATTCCTGCCTAGATGCCCCCTCGCTGCTCCAATGGCCCGTGGACGGCATACTCGCCTACGACGTGATCGACGTGGTGGACAGACTTCGAACGCTCCTTGCTGCGCGGCAGGGGGGGCATGTGCCCATTGTCAGCATGGGCCCGTATTACGACGGCCGCGTAGACGCTGTGGGAGTTGATCTAGGCGTGGGGGCGGCACAAGCCGTCCGTCATCTCGTCGAGCAAGGCTGCCGACATGTTGCTTACCTGGTTGATGAGACCTTTGGAAGTGAGCAAGATGCCCGCTATGCGGGATACGTGCGCGGGGCTCGCGAGACCGGTGTTGAATGTCAAGTGCTTAAAGCGCCGAACGCCGAGCGAAAGACCGTCGCAGCGTTCGTCGAGCGGTATTTCGCCGTTCACAAGGGCGAGATCGACGGCCTGTTCTGTTTCAGCGACGAGTTCGCTATTGGGGCTTACAGGGGTCTCCGAAACCTGGACGTCAAGATTCCAGACGAAGTTGCGCTGGTAGGTTGCGACGGGATCGAGGACACGGAGTACGTCGACTGTCCCCTGAGCACGCTCATACAGCCTATCGAGAAGATGTGCGCCCTCGCGTGGAAGTTTCTCGACGCGCGGATGAGGAAGCCTGAGATGGAGCGGCAGTTCAGTCTGCTCCTACCTACCCTCGCCGTTCGCGCATCCTCAACACGGCGGCAGCACGCCCTCTAAGCCTTCCCGCAGTCGGCGCACGAAGGCGCGGCCGCGGCTCAGCCGGGCGCTACAGCGTCTTTACGCTTCTTAGTCGAGACCGAGCAAAAAACTGCCCGTGACGGGAAAGATCGGACGCTCCTTTTTGTTTCGGCAGTGAGAGCGGCTATCGAGTGTTTCGGAGGTGCAAGAGCTATGACCAATGGGCAGTTCATTCAGCGGGGCAATATTAACCCTTTGTTTGCCAGGATATTGGCCGAATCCGGGCAGACGGAAGAGAACGGCAAGATGAATAGCGCTGCAAAAGAGTGCGATGAAGAGCAGGGCAGCAAGGTCGGACAGGGGCAACAGCGTCGAAACGAGGCGCGTAGCTTCTTAAACGAGACGGTTAAGATGACCGGCAGGGCCGTGTTTTCGAGCCTAGACGGCGGCACGTAGTCCGGCCTCAAGGCGAGCTAAGTACTGCTCGATTTCGCTGCGTTTACTTCTCTCCCACCTGTGCCGGGCCTGATATTGTTTTAAGAAATAGGTAATGGTCTCGACTCTAATCTTGATAGCACCGGCCGGTTTATTCTCGTCGATGTCTTTGAAATAAAAGTAGGGCGTCCGTGACTGTTCGACGATGCCTTCGATGACAGAGTAGATGGGGGCGTCATGGCCGCACTTAAAACTCGACAGTTCGAGCGCCATAAGCCAAGGATGGCGTGCGACGTATTTGGCCGCCCAAATCTTACGCGAGCTGTTCTCAGAATAGCTCTTTTTCCAAACATCCTCGATGCTCAGAGGGCTGCGAAAAGCGCCGAGAGCCACCTCTTCTCCAAATAGACGGTCGAGCATGTCGTCGTCGAGGGGGAGACTGTCGATGGTAAGGATGGGGTAGCCCCGCTGTTGGAATTCCTCGGGGATCTCGTGGTTAACGCCCGGATCATTGTGATAAGGCCGGGCGAGCAGCACAAGACCCGGGCGCTCCTCGTCGTCAAGCATATCGAGTATTTCGCGTCCTTGCCTGCGCAGTTCTCCCCGATAAGCCTCCAAGGCGACCAGTCCCTGTTGGACGGCCCGCCACGCTTCCTCCTCGGACACGCCGATCTCGTTGTACCACCCCTCATGCAGTTGCCGGGCGCACAACCGCGGGTGTGCAAGGTCAAGGAATGTCCTCTTAAAAGCGATGCCCTTTTCCGCAAAGATGTCGCCTTCCGTCACAAAGGCGGCGTAGGTGGCCTCGGGCGTCGCAACCGAAGTGGGGCAGGCGCGCGAGGCTTCCGTGTACTCGAGGTAGGAGGGAATTGAATCCACCATGGGCATGAAGATATGTGACAAGGGCTTAGTGGCGGTATGCTTTTTGTACAACAGATTGTGCACGTGCGGAATGGCAAGTTTGCTCGGGAAACAAGGATCGATGCTGCCACGCTTTGCACCTTCCCGGTAAAGCGTGTCTGTTGTATAGTCGGACCAGACGATTTGGCCGGCGCTGATGCCCAGACTCTGGAAAAAGCCCATGAAGAAAGGCCCGAGGGAATACATGTTGAGCACGCGGGGGATGCCAATCCGGATCGATTCCCGCGCCTCCATCAATGCCCTGCGATGACGCAGAGCCGCCCTTTTCGCTGGGATTCCCGGCCACCTCGATGAAGGCAACGGGTCGGCCACATTTTCAACCAGTACGGGCTTAAACGCGAGACGGGCAGCTACTTCGGCCATGTTCGGGTTTCTACGTTTGGCCTCCTCGATGTTCTTCATAACCTCACGCATGGCATCAACGCCATCGCATGCACCCTTTTCGCAGGTTGCGATAATGATCCGCCGCTCCCCGGGCTCGAGGGGCACGCCTGATTTGAGCTTGTCGGCCTTCTGTTTTTTGGCGGACGCCGCGGGTGCGGATTCTTCTGCCTGGTATCCCGGGATCTTTACGTCGATGAACGTACGCATGCAGCGATTCTTGCAGAAATGACAGCGGGTGGCCTCGTTGCGCGTGGTGCGGTACGTGATTCCTTGGGCCGCGTCGAGGCCGATGAAAGACGTTTTGCCGCCGCTCGCAGTCAGCACGCGGCGGACCTCAAGTGCACAACCGATCGCCCCTGACTCGCCGCAGTGCCGGTGGACCACGATTCTGGGCTCGATGTCTGTGCCCTTGAACCGGCTGTGGATGAAATCGACTTGTGCTTTGACAGCAGCAAGATTGCGCTGCGTTCCGCCCTGTAGGATGAAGGTGCGGCCCAATTGAGCGAGGTTGGGTATCTGGCACACGTAGAACCAGATGTTCTTGGGCAGAACCGCCGCCAGCCCGGCCATGATCTCATTAGGCTGCCAGCCCTGCCGCTGGAAGTTCACGATATCCGATTGCATGAAGACCGCGCAGCCGTACCCGAATTCCGGCATCGCTCTCGCAGTGAACGCCGTTTCTGCATAACGTTCAACCGGGATGCCGAAAGACTCCGCCGTCGCCTGGAGGTAGTAACCGTTGCCGGCCGAACACTGCGTATTTAACCGGAAGTCTTTCACGACGCCGTTTTTCAGGATGATTATTTTGATGTCCTGGCCGCCGACGTCGCAGATCACGTCCGCACCGGGATAATAGCGCAAGCCGCTCTGGGTATGAGCAACCGTTTCAACCAGCGCGACATCCGCGCCGAACACATCCTTCAGGATATCTTTGGCGTAGCCCGTTGTTGCGGCCCCTCGCACCTCGAGGCGGGCGCCTTGCGTTTCTATTTCTTCCTGCAGCGCCTTAAGCACAGTCTTGGTGTCTTCGATGGGATTCCCCCGAGACAACTGATAGGCCTTGGCAAGGACCTCGCCGTTCAGCCCAAGAAGAACAGCCTTGGTACTGGTCGATCCGCCGTCTATGCCGACATAGGCTTCAACGCAGGTGCCTGGTTCGAAACGGGCAGGAGACCAGGGCTCGGGAGTAAACTGCTCCTGAAAGGCGTCAAGTTCGGCTTTGTCCGTAACGAGCGGGCGACAAGCCGACGCGTCCCGCTCCTGCTCGCGTCCGGTTGTGATGTACCACTTGAGGCGTTCAGGACCCTGGTAAACACCCAAACCGGCCTCGTCTTCCAGTTCAATCCGGGCGTATTCGACGGCGCCGATGGCGGCAAAGTACTGCGCATTTTCGGGCACAAAGATGAGGTCTTCTATCGAGGCCTTTTCAGGGAGCGGGACATTCCGCTCCCGCCATGTGACGGGTATGCTCTCCCTCCAGCATTCCAGAAGCCCTTTGCAGAAATAGTTGGGTCCTCCAAGAAGGAGCACGCGGGGAAACAGCGTGTGGCCCCTTGTCAACACGGAGAGGTTTTGTTGAACAATCGCCTCCAATAGCGAAGCAATCAGTTCCTCAGACGGGACGCCTTGCTTTTGCAGCCCATTGATGTCGCTTTCGGCGAAGACCCCGCATTTCCCCGCCACCGGATAGGTTTTGATCCCGGCATACCGCATTTGGCAGGCACCGTCCATCGAAAGACCAAGTTTCGCCGCAATTTTGTCGATAACTGCGCCGGTGCCTCCGGCGCACTTGTCATTCATCGAGAGGAACTTCTTTTTCCGTTTGCCGTCGGGGTGGTTTTTCAAGATAATGATCTTCGCATCCTGGCCGCCGAGCTCCACGACGCTGTGAACATCGGGGAAGAGTCGCTCAACCGCAAGCGATACAGCGTTGACCTCCTGCACAAAGCGCGCCCCAATCTGACGCGCGATGGTCCTTCCTCCAGAGCCCGTGGCGAAGATTCTGAAACTACTGAGAGGCGCATCGGGAAAAGCTCCAGCGATTTGCTCGAGAAAGGCGAGGCAAGTCTCCGCTTGCCTGGTTTCGTGCCGGCGATACTGCTTCCAGACAATCGTGTTGCGGGCGGAATCAACCACCACTGCCTTGACTGTCGTGCTGCCTACGTCCAGGCCAACGATCAGGCCCTCCGGATAGGCATCCGTGGGAGAAAAGGGAACCTTGTGCGGCGCCGGCGCCATGTCTTGCTTGCTCACCGCATCTCCGGCGTCGTCCGCGCGCATGGATTGGGAGACTGAAAGGCTCGGATCTGCACCCATGTCGTAACTAGCCATCGTTACAGGACCTACCGGAACGCTGGAGAACGGCGCCGGGCAACCGCGTCGCCGTTTCGGCTGCCCGTCTTATGTCTGCGCCAAGAAGGGTCGGCATCCATTAGCCGGGCCGCATACAGGACGAAATTCGCAGCGCGGCCAACAACGCCTTTATGGCGGGGCACGATCTGGAAGGGCCGGCGCATGTCGCGATGCTCAGCGCAATAGCGCCGAATCGTCTCGAGCGCATATCCCGTTTGTTTGACACAGGCTGCGAATTCCTCTTTCGTGCGAGCCTTGGCCTCGCCGAGCGCCATCTGCACCCGGCTGTGGGCATTGATCTCCCCTTCGCCCGAGGTTTCGACGGGGAGGAAAATCATGTCAGGATAACGGGAAAGCACAGCGGCTTGGGCTCCGTCCGACTGCATCGAGGGCATACAACCGAAAGGCTTGAGGCTGAGTACCATGTGAGCCAGCTCCCGATTCGAGTAGTAGATGTTCTTTGCCACCTCGAGATGCCCTTCGCCCCCCTCGCATTTGCGGTTGTAGTACGGGTGTCCAAGACGCTGCAGCTCGAGTTGATTTATCTGGGCTTGGGCAATTCCGCCAAAACCAAGGCGCACTCTGTCGTATTCCCGGCGCAACAAGCGATCAGCCAGCCCAATCAACGAGAGCTTCTTCCAGAACCGGCCCTCGTCCGCGAGCCATCTGAGCGGGGCGAAACGCCGCGGTTCCCCCAACCGCTCTACGCCCTTCTGGTCGAAGGTCCGGGCCCGTTCCTGTGCGAGCAGATAGCAGACCCAGGAAGTCACGGGCTCGACCAGTAGTTCCGCGCCCTCGGACTCGAGGAACTTGAACATGTTGAAGTTGCCGTCGCCTTCGGTAGTCTGTGCCCAAAACTCCCCTGTTACCTTGCAGATGGGCTTCGGCCGTGTGTAATCGACTTCGACTTCCTCATTAATCTTGGCGGCGCATTCCTCGAGAATGCCTGGGTAGTAGTCGCCGAAGATCTGATCCAGGAAACCCTCAATATGTTGCCGTTCGATGGATGGAACGAGACGATGTAGCACGCGCGCGCTTACCCGGCCGCGCGACGCAGCCTTGGGCTTGCTTCGCATTGCCTCGCACAGGCGGTCGAGCGTCCTGCTAAAGAGCCTGTCAATTGCACCTGCTTCGATCTCGTAGGGGCGGAGACGGTAGAGCACATCGTTCAGGACATCGCCGATCATAACGGCGTTGATGAGGGCCAGAAAGAAGCTCTGATCGAAAACAAGGCCGGCCTCTCCCTGATCAAGACCCTCGCCCTGTTGAAAGATGAGAACCCGGAAGCCGTCGAAGCCGCTGTTCTGGAGTGCCAGGCGGAATTGGGTCTCATACATGCCAAACCGACATGGACCGCAGGTGCCGGCTGTAACATAGGCGTAACGGTCGATGATCTCTCGGGTCGATAAACCCTCGACGTCGCGAAGCTGCCGGAGATAGTTCAACAAAGCCCCTATAGTGAAATAGGTGGGATTGCACATCCCGACGTCGCTGTACTCGCGGCCCGTTTGAAAGTCGCCCTTAGTAGGCGTGGGAATCCGCCGGCACCGATAGCCAAGGCCCTGCATAGCCGCTTCAATCAGGATGTCCTGCCGAACGGTCAACCCGCCAAAGAGCAACGTAACGTCCTGTCGGTCTTGCTCTTGAATCGGGTGCTCAACTGGCCGCTTGAAATGGCGGATCGGTTCTGGGCTCATTCCCTGTTCGAGATAGAGCTGCTCTCTCGCGGATGCAATAATGTCCGCAATATCTGCTGTACCGGGTCTGTTTTGCTGGCCTGACCGGGGATCGTTCGACGGATCCAATTCTGGCAACTGTTTCACTGGCATTCCACTGCACCTTCCGCCTGGGCCGCAGCACCAGAAGCTCGCCCTGAACTGCCTTCAAAGCTTTTGCGGCAACCAGACGCCCTCAGTGCTTCCGGGCGCGAACACTCTGTGTCGCCGCGTGTTAAGTTCCTTTACTTCCTCTGAGTAAAATGCAGCGTGAAACTTAGGTGATCTGTATAACATCAGCGGGGCGCAAATGCAAAAGATGTCCCTTTGGGAATAGAGGTCATTGCATGAGATGTACTTGTTTGTTAAGAATTGTTGTAACTTGCTGTTCCTGAAAACGACTGCGCTAACGAAATGAGGGGAATCCAAGTATGCTTCTATTTGTGCCGAGGGAAACAATCCCCGAAGAGACGCGCGTTCCGATGACGCCCAGCGCCGTCCGCAGGCTTCTGCGCCAGGGCATTGTCCTGCGCGTCGAGGCTGGGATTGGCGAGGCGTGCGGCTTCTCTGACAGCGACTACCAGGAGGCCGGCGCGGAGGTTGTCAGGGACCGCAAAGCCTCCATCAGAGAGGCGGATATGATCCTTCGGTTGCATCCGCCGTCTCTCGACGAGGTCAAGCTGATGAAGGCCGAATCGGTGCACGTAAGTTTCCTGGACCCGTTCAGCAATCTCGAGTTGGTGGACGCTTTCCTGAAAAGCCAGGTGAGCGCTGTGAGCATGGAAATGATTCCGCGCACGACCTTGGCGCAGAAGATGGACGCCCTGAGTTCGCAGGCCAACCTGGCCGGCTATGCGGCAGTCATCCTCGCGGCGGCACGCCTGCGGAAAGTGTTGCCGATGATGATGACGCCTGCAGGCACCCTGCCGCCGGCGCGCGTCTTCGTCATTGGGGCGGGAGTCGCCGGTTTGCAGGCTATTGCTACGGCCGTACGGCTGGGCGCCCGTGTCGAGGCTTTCGATACGCGCCCCGTCGTTGAGGAACAGGTTCAATCACTCGGCGCCAGATTCGTCCAGGTTGACCTGGGCGAGACCGGACAGACGGATGATGGCTATGCAAAGGAGCTGACGCCCGCGCAACAGGAGCTGCAGCGGCAGGCCATGGCAAAGGTCTGCGCCCAGTCCGACATTGTCATCACGACTGCGCAGCTTTTCGGTAGAAAGGCGCCCCTCATCATTACGAAAGACATGATACGTCGTATGCAACCGGGCAGCGTCATTGTGGATCTTGCAGCGGAATCAGGCGGCAATGTGGAGGGCTCCCAGCTAAACAAAGAGTTAGTGGTGAACGGGGTCGTCTTGGTAAGTTTGGGAAACCTTCCGCGCAGGGTGGCGCTGCACGCCAGCGAGATGTACGCCGCCAATCTGGCCAACTTCGTCCTTCATTTCTGGGATGAAGAAGACCAAGCCTTTCTCCTGGACCTGGACGACGAGATCATTCGGGGCTGTTTGGTTGCCGACCGTGGCGAGCTGCAGAATGAGATGGTTGCCGAACAGTATAAGAATCGGGCGAAGCAGCGGAGCAAAAAACGATCCGCCGGCGCCCGCGCAAAAGGAGGCGCTAGGAAAAAACCGCCTGCCAAAAAGCAAAAAGTCGCAAGGGCGAAGGCGCCTTCCGGGTCACGGGAAAAGAAGGCTGAAACCAAGGGCGCCGGGGAAGCGCCACGCGAGACAACCGAGCCGTCTCCTGGACCTGAACCAGACGAGGAAGGGCGGGCACGCGAACATGCCGGGCCGAACGGCGACGATTTGGAGGAGTAAGAGGGTCCGGATCCAGGTTGGTCTGGGCGCCGCGCACGTCCAAATAAGTGAGAAGGAAACGAAGAATGATACTGTTGCTGTTTACCTTTGTTTTGGCCATATTCCTTGGTTTTGAGTTGATTTCAAAAGTCCCCGCGACGCTTCATACGCCGCTCATGTCCGGATCGAATGCCATCTCGGGCATTACCATCGTCGGCGCCTTGCTTGCAGCGGGCGCTTCCGGAAACGAGACCATTCGCATCGTTCTGGGAACACTCGCAGTCGCTTTCGCCTCGATTAACGTGGTGGGGGGGTACCTTGTGACGGACCGGATGCTTGCGATGTTCAAGAACAAGGAGAACCGCAAGTGAACGGCCAGGTACTAGAGTCTCTTACCGATATCTCCTACATCGTTGCTGCGATTCTTTTCATTTTCGGGATCAAGATGCTGAGTTCTCCGGCAACCGCGCGCCGGGGGAACCTTGTATCGGCGGTCGGCATGTTGATTGCCGTCGTGGCGACGCTCGTCTCCAAGCAGATTGTCTCCTACGAGTGGATTATGATTGGCGCCGCGATTGGAGCCTTTATAGGCGCTGTCGCCGCTACGAAGGTCCCGATGACGGCCATGCCGGAGTTTGTGGCGCTTTTCAACGGATTTGGCGGGATCGCCAGTTTGCTGGTTGGCTGGTCTGAATATGAAAAAGTGTTGCGGGCGCAGGTCGAGACGCTGGCCTGGTACAACCATCTCGCAGTCTACCTGGCCGTTCTCATCGGCGGCGTGACCTTCACAGGGAGCATGGTGGCCTACGCGAAACTCGCGCAACGTATTCCGGCGCGGCCGCTCTTGTTTCCAGGTCAACAAGTGCTGAACGCTTTGCTGATGCTCGCCGCGGTTGCCGGCGGGGTTTACTATCTCCTGTATCCACTAGCACCCGATACCTACTGGGTTTTTATCGGGGCGGTCGCGGTGTCTGGCGTGCTGGGTATTCTCGCGACCGTCCCAATCGGCGGGGCCGATATGCCGGTGGTTATCTCGCTGCTGAACAGCTACTCGGGTCTGGCGGCGTGCGCGGCGGGTTTCATCATCGAAAACACCGTTCTTATCGTCAGCGGCGCCTTGGTCGGCGCAAGCGGGATTATCCTGACCTCGATTATGTGCAAGGCCATGAACCGGTCGCTTGCCAATGTGCTGTTCAGTGGGTTCGGCGCAGCGGGCCGTGCGATAGGCGCCAAAGTCGAGGGTGAGGCGAAGCCTATCAACCCATCCGACGCCTACTACCTTCTCGAGGCGGCGGGTTCCGTCGTGTTCGTTCCCGGTTACGGCATGGCTGTCGCACAAGCCCAGCATGTTGTCCGCGAGTTGGGCGCCATTCTCGAGGAAAACGGGGCCGAAGTGCGCTATGCTGTGCATCCAGTCGCTGGGCGGATGCCGGGGCACATGAACGTCCTGCTCGCCGAGGCCAATGTCCCTTACGACCAACTGGTCGAGATGGCCGACATCAACCCCGTTATGCCTAACGTAGACGTGGCGATCGTCATCGGCGCCAACGACGTCGTCAATCCGGCTGCCCGCGAAGACGCGACGAGCTCGATATACGGGATGCCTATCATCAACGTCGACCATGCACGCGTCGTTTTGGTGCTCAAACGCTCCCTCGCTTCGGGTTTCGCCGGCGTCGAGAACCCGTTGTTCTTCAAAGAGAACACGCGCATGCTTTTTGGCGACGCCAAACAGAGCATCACGGCGCTTATCGCGGAGTTCAAGGAATCATAGGGCAACTGCCAAAGATCGTTTGATTCCTGCGCGCGGCCTTCCCTATAATTGGGTCGATATAGGCCGGGATAGCTCAGTTGGTTAGAGCGCTGGATTGTGGATCCAGAGGTCTTCGGTTCAACCCCGAATCCCGGTACCAC
>CAZBQH010000469.1:0-6927 GCA_964493915.1 uncultured Nitrospiraceae bacterium | reverse complement strand
CCAGCACGGGCAATCCATGTGCGGCAAGCTGTTTAGCGACCTCAGACTTGCCGCTTGCCGTTCCGCCTGTCAGACCGTAAAGGCGCATATCGGCCTACTGCGGTTCATCTTTGCGGCTACGGTAGGCATCGAGAGCCTCGCCGAGCTTGTTTTGCGCCGTAAGGAGCAATTCCACCAGCTCGCGCAACGCCCCGTGGCCGCCCGCGGCCTTGGTTACGACATGGGCCGCCTGTTTCGCTTGGGGCACGCCGTCCGCCACCGTTACCGCGAGGCCGACGCTCTCCATCGCTCCCAGGTCAATGATGTCGTCGCCGATATACGCCATCTCTTCGAGAGAAACGGCGTGCCGTGTCGCGATTTCGCGGCAGACGCGGGCCTTGTCCTTGACCCACATGCGGCATTCTGTGCAGTGCCAACGTTCAGCCACGGCCTCCATGGCACGGCTGCCCAGCCCCGATACCAGCGCGCACAATCCACCACTCAGCCGCCACAAGGTCATGCCGGTTACATCATGAACATTGAAAACCCGGAACGGCTTGCCCTCGCCGTCGAAGCCGACGGAGCCATCGGTCAACACCCCGTCTACATCGCACACAATGCACCGTATGCGGCGGAACCGTTCCTCGAGGGTCATGAAAAACCTATCTCCCCTATTCTCTGTGGAGCGGAGGGTATCATGTCGTCCGTCTGGGGTACAATTCCCATTAGAGGGTCGGAGGGATCTGCGCGGCAAGAAGACGGAAGGAACCAGACACAAAGAGGAGGAACGGATGGAGCTGGAAAGGCTGGTTCAGCGTCCCAGAAAAGAGGGCGCCGTGCGAATCGGGATCCCGGATTGGTCAGCAGCCAAGATATTGGCCGCCGGTTTGAGCGAGGGAAAGCATTTGACGGTCGAGACGGCCCGGCCCGCTGAACTCGCGGCGCGTTTCGCTCGGCACGAGTTGGATTGTGCCTTGTTGGCGCCGCTCGAGGGCGTGCAGGCGACTTTTGCGCGCGCTGTCCCGGGAATTGGCATATCCACCCGCGGCGAAGCCGTGAGCGAGGCGGTCCTGTGCAGAGAAGAGCCCCACGGCGACCCCCGCTTAGGCATCGATCCGTCGGACGGCGCCCGGGCTGAAGTCGCGCGTATTGTGCTCGTCGAATGCTTTGGCGCGCAGCCCCAGGTTATGCCGTTGGGCGCGCAGCCTGAGGAAGCCTTTGATGCGGTCGTCGTGAGCGGCGACGCCGGGCGTGCGGCCCGGCCGGCCTTTCCGCTGCGTTACGACGTCGGGTTTCTATGGACCGAGCTTACAGGGCTCCCGCTGGTGCATGCCATGTGGTTTTGCGCGCGGCAAGCGCCTCTGCCCCGGCTCAGACAGATCTTCGCCGGAGCTGCTCTGAAAGGCGCTGAGAGTCTTACAGGCCGCACCGAACACGCAGTCGGCGCCCAAGCAACGTCGGTGGTACCCACGCCCGGGATTTATCGCTACCGAATGGGCAGCGACGAGATGGAGGCTGTTCGTATGCTCTTGCGCATGTCAGGCGAACACGGCCTATGCGCCAGAGGTCTGTCGCTCGAGCTCTGCTGACGGCGCCTTCCCGCTAAGGGCAATAATCAGGGAAGCGCCGATGACGATCGGTTTTGGCGCGATTACCTCGACCAGACGCTGATTGCCGGCGAGGCCCACAACATGGTCCACCGCCTCGACGCCTTCCTGACTAATGCATTCGACGGACACGTCGGAAACCTCCTTCGGCACTCTGAGCACAACGCGAAGAACGTGAAGAGGGCTGTCAAAGCTTATCTCGACCCGCTGCCAGTAAGCGCCCTCTTTGCACTCCTCGAAACGGAGCCACCCGAGGCTTTCAGGCGTGAAGAGCGGGGCGCTCAGGCTCCGCACTCCTTTCGGAAGATTGGGGTGCAGCCAAAGCGTATGGCTAGGAACGTCGAGGAGAAAGCCCTCGACGGCGTAAAGCACGTGCCATATCGAGGTCGAGCCGAAATGACGATCTCCGCCCCAGCCGCAGGCCTCATTCCTATCGAGATCCCAGGACAGAGGTTGATTGAAGGTCCGATCCCTGCTGTCGTGCATGTTTTTGCAGTTCTTCTCGACGGCAGAAAGCCCCCCGTCCACCCGCCCGTAATGGATCTGCAACGAGGCATAATGCGTTGCGGCGAACGCCGGCCAACTCCGCCCAGTTTGAGGATCCTGGGGAACTGAAGGCGGATTCGTGCAAGGACGCCCGTCAGACATGTAGGCAATTGCAACGCCGTGGCCGCGTTCGTTGCGGTGGCTCATCGTGTCCAGGGCACGGCAGACGCGCTCATACTGAAGTATCTGGCCCAGGCACAGGAAATCCGCGTACCACTGACCCGCGAGCTGTCCGCAATGGCAGGCCTCGTTCCGGGCAGAATGGTCGGTCGTATCGGTTGATTCGTCATGGTAAAGGCAGTAGTGCCCTTCCTGCTCGTTCCACAGTCGCTCCTCGAACTGTTCGACAGCGTTGGCCAGTAAGGCCTCATATCTCCGGGCTTCCCCTGGCTCTCCCATGCGGCGGGCCAGTTTCGCATAGGCGCGAACCGCGGCAAGCCAAAGGCCGGTGGTGTAGCTGTTCGCCCCATAGAACGCCCAATCCCCGTACATGGTGCAAACGCCTGTTCCCTCGGGAAGACCGTCGCCATTGCGGTCCTTGCCCGCAAGATACGCCATCGCCCGCTTGACCTGGGGGTAGATGTGTTTCGCATGGCTCAGCCCGCCTGTCATGACGTAATCGCGGTAGGCCAAAAGCACAAACTTCGCGTTGATGTCGAGCTGCTCATCCCTTCCGGGGCCGTTGCCGGGTCTGTGCAGACACAGACGGCCCAGGTTCTGGCTGATTCGTCCCCCTGACCGGCTGTCTTGCGTATGCGCGAACTGGGCGAGCTCGCGGTGCTCGAGGTCCGGGAAGAAAAGCAACACTCCCAGCGAACTGTGGAAATGCCGGTCAATAGCGCCCATGAGAGGGTCTTCGGGCGTCTCCATCATGGCGAATTTGCCGTCGGCGGTGAACAGGCTATTGGTCGAAAACACATAGTTGTTGTTGATCAAACTCTCGTTGAACCAAGAAGGAAGCGACGAGTCTAGAATGCGTTTCTGCCAGGTCTCAACGGCCCCCACATAATAGTCGTAGTGCTGCATAGCGCGGCGCGCCGTGTCGGTTGCATCCCCGAACCGGTTCGCATAGGCATTGCCCATGTCGACGCCCTCTATCTCGAAGCGGGGGCAGTGCCACGATAAAACGTAGACAAAGTCCCGGCTCGATCCGGGGGGAAGCTCAGAGGTTACGCAAACAGCCGCTGAATGGCTGTGCGGACTGCGCGACAATCGGTTGCCAAGGCCGCCGTCGGACGTGAAGGATTCCCAGAGCACGCGAAGCTCCGCCGCCTTGCGCTCATCCCATCCCATAACCGAGATTTCCGCGTCATCTTGCTGCTGGGCCATCAGGCAGTAATTGCCCTCGGCGTTCGACCGGTACTCCTTTGTGAAACCAAACTCGAGGCCGAGAATTGACGGCGCGGCCTGCTGTTCCTCCTCATCGTCTCTGGGCTCGAAGACTGCTCGTATCGCCCCCCGCTTTTCGGGACAATGGCCGCGTGTGCATCCGCACAGATTCTCCCAATTGACAATCGTGGAGACCTCGACGGATTCTTGGCCCTTGTTGCTCGCCCGAATGGTCAGGAAAAACAGCGGCAAAGTAGATGCATCAAGGTCGTAGGGGACTATCGGGTTCATGCCGGTCCAGGCGATGTCCACCGGGAAAGCCGGATCCATAAGGCGGTAATGCGAACAGGGGTAAAGGCCCCTCCACGAAATGAGGTCCGGCGGCGTATAAGGGGGTGCAATGCCGGTCTCGGCAAAAGGGACAGTAGAATCGGGCTGCAGGATGCGTGTCTGCACCCTTCCCTGTCTCGCAGCTCTAACTGCGAGGAAGCTGGCCCCTGCCACAGGGATCCGCGTTGCCGCCGTCCTGTTGTTGTTGATGGTAATGTTCCGGAACCGGGAATCGCGCCCCAACTCGACGCAACCGGCCCCGACGCCGCCCAGCGGCGCCCCTGCTGGTTCGAAAGAGGTACGCTTAGATGTCTCGGATGGGTCGTTAGCCACGTTCCTGGTCAACTATTTCAAAACCCTCAAGCTGTCGCGCCGCCTCTATCTTTCATGGCAGCGGTTTCGGCTGGAATTCTAGACCAATTCCTTCAGCATGACGACAGCGTCTTCTTTGTTCTTGGGATAGTAGTTCTTGCGCAAACCGATAGGGCTGAACCCCATGCTGAGATAAAGGGTCCGTGCTCGCGTATTCGAGACCCGGACCTCGAGGGTGGCGATGCGTGCGCCCGCTTCGACGGCTTTCTCCAGAATACACTGGACCAGCTTGCGGCCGTAGCCTTTGCTGCGCCAAGCCTTCTTCACCGTGACGCTGGTGATGTGGGCTTCGTCCAGGACCAGCCAAAACCCGCCATATCCCATCAAGACGCCTTCGTGAAAGACGACATAAAAGTATGACTGCCTGCTCCGGATTTCTTCCCGGAACATGCCGCGTGTCCAAGGTTCCGGATAGGCCTCGAGCTCGATCTCCATAATCCGGTCAAGATGCTCACTCTTAATCGGAACAAACTCAAGGTCACCGCTCTGGGATTCTCGTGCTGTCGCCATGCATAGGTCCTGTGTAGTGCATCCCACAGACGAGAGTATACAACATAAGCCCAAGGCCCACGCTATCGGCCATTCTCAGCCTCGACATGCCGTTCCGCGGCACGATCTCGGTTGACCTCAGCCTGGGATTTCCTCAGATACACAGGTGTGACGGCCCCGGGCTCCGCCGACACGCCCTGGGCGAGGAGTCCAATCGCCTCGAACCCGACCGTCGCCCCCCGCGGAACAAAGCAATGGGGCGGCGCGAACGTCGCGCCCGGCAGCATGTCAAGAATCTCGTCGTGGTATCTCGCCGCGCCGTCGCCAAGAAAGCAGACGCCGCCGTCGAGTCCGGCGAGAAGTTGCGAGACCCTGCCCACTCGATCCGGACCCAGCTTCTTTCGTGTGCCCCCTGTGAACCGATAGACCGCCCCGAAGACTTCGCCCATGCGCGCGTCAACGAGAGGACAAACTACCCCATCCCTCACGCCCGGCACGCGCGCCATCGCATCCAGACTGGGCACGCCCACCAGAGGCAAACCGGCGCCGAGAGCGAGGCCCTTCCAAGCGGCGATGCCGACGCGGAGCCCCGTAAACGAGCCGGGACCCGTCGCGATTGCCAATGCATTCAGATCCTGGCAGGCAATCCCAGCCTGGTGAAGCACCCAGTCGACGGTTTCCATGAGCCGTTCCGTGTGAGCACGAGGGCATTCGACCGAGATCTCGGCGAGCACGCGCTCTTCGCAGCAGAGCGCTACCGTATTGATGGCCGTACCCGTATCCGCAGCGAGAACCAAGGTCATTGACCTGAATTCGCTCCTGTGTCACGCACTATGTATGCGTCACGCCTCTGCCATTACGTTTCCGGAAAGCCTGTCAGGCCAGGGAAAAACCGCGCTCTTTGCCCATCCCCGCGGGGAGCGGGAGACCATTCTCGAGCCCGTACGCCGAGACCTTCACGACTGGTCGCTGGGGCCGCTAGAACCTCGCCTCTGGCGCCTCATAGCGATACGTCTCTTCCCCGACGTTCTCCTCGGGGCCCGTCTTGGCCGTGCTTCCCGCAACGAGCTCCTTCATACGCTTGCCGGGGCGAAAACTAACCACTTTGCGCTCGGGCACAGGCACCTGGTCGCCGGTACGTGGATTACGCCCGATGCGCGAAGCGCGCGTTTTCACTTCAAACACACCGAAGTCTCTCAGCTCCCATCGTTCACCAGCGGCCAAGGTCTGAGAAATGACGTCGAAGGTTCCCTCGATGACCTTAGCCACATCGCTTTGCGTGGCGCCGAGCGTGTTGGCCACCTTAATGATCAGTTCCCGCTTTGTCATGGTCGTCATCAGTGCGTTCTCCAGAATGCGGAGGCATCGCCAGGATCAAGCGATCAGATGCCCTCAGATACTTCGATTAGTGCGATACGGTGTAGAGTTGCCGGACGGCATTATACGAATCGGCAGATACCTCTGCAAGTCATTTCGCCATAGCGCTTTATTCCATCTTAACACAGGGAGAGCCAGGGTGTGTCGACCGTCTGAGGAGGACGATCTGCCTTCTTCATTTCCGATTCTGCAGTCCTGCGCCACGGACTCTTTCCGCGGCATCCGACATGGGCGGTCCAACGCCCGAAACAAAAGGGTCGCATGGCGCCCGCCAGCATGGAAAACGGGAGGGCTTCGCGGGAGAGAGTTTCCCCCATTTCCTCACATCTCCGTCTATTAAGGTGCACGTGGCAGCCCGGCGTCCTTGCGGACCCGTCGTCCGCTAACCGCTCCCGACGGAGGGCGCCGGGCCGCCACCAGGAACTGACGCCATGCTGGAGTAGCTTCCGTCAAGTCCAAGGGGAAAGCAATATTCCTTTGTGAAAAGGGATGCAGCTTAGAAAGTCGAGCAGAACAGGCAAGGGGGCGCACCCGGCAGCGGCTGTGGTACTATCTGCTCGATGATGACAAGAGATGTGGCATCCGACTGGGCACTGACGCTCAAAAACATCTTTTTCCCAATCTTCTGCAAACAATGCGGCCAGCGTTTGCTGACCGACGAGAATGGGTATTTCTGCCCCACATGCTGGGAAATGAGCCCGAAGGTGGAACGGCCCTTCTGCACTGTTTGCGGCCGGCCTCATCCGCCTCAAATAGGATTTGGCCGGACCTCGAACTTCATTTGCGGGCGATGCTTAACGCGAAAAGCCGACAAACAAAGCTTCAGGCGGATCTATGGGGCGGCCATATATGCAGGGGCCGTCGAAGAAGCCGTCAAACTCCTCAAGTTCTACGACCG
>CAZBQH010000468.1:0-6525 GCA_964493915.1 uncultured Nitrospiraceae bacterium | reverse complement strand
GCGCCAAGGGTGCACCGCCGCCATCGCCGTGAGACGCCTGTCCAACCGGGATGCGGACAAGGTCTGCTCCGCGTGCCGTGAATGAATGGGGATCTCGTTGGGCAACAAGAACGCGCGGCAATATCCTGAGCGCTCCATCTCCTCGACAAGGTTTGCGGCCGTATGCGTGCTACTGCTGCGGCCTGTCTTGACAAGGGCTAGACCGAACTCTTTGGTCATCAGGCGCTTTTCCGCGGGATAGGGATGGGCCTCCTCGAAAAGGACGTCCTGGCTGGTATTGTAGTTGAAGAAATGGCGAGCGGAACCGGTGCGTTGCGACATGTCTACGGCCTGAGCAAAGCCGTAGCTCCAACCTACATGGGTATGGACATCCAGGACGGGCGGGACGCCGCTGTCGTCTTTCAGCCGGAGCTTCCCGTCTTCCTCCAGCCTGAACCAGGGCAGCCGGGCCAAATCGGTTAGCGTATGAATGTGAAGCGAGGCAAAGTCCACGAGTCCTCACCCCTATTGTTCGAAGCCATTGCCGTCCGGGGCGGCGCCGGGGACCAGGCGACGGAGCACACCGCCTTACTTGTGGGCCGTGTTGCGTACAATCCGCGCGTAGGCTTCGCGCAAGCCCAACCGATCAAGCACGGAGTCGATCTTCTCGCGCTCGAATACCCCGTCCCGAATCTCCTGCGCCATCCGGTCGTCTATGGCACGCCATTCCTCCAACGGAAGCTTACCTTCGCGTAGAAGCTGGCTGAACTCCCACGCATACGGGTTGTACCCCAGTTGCCGGTAATCGAGATCCATCATCAGGAGGTTCACATAGCAGTTGGTGATCAAAGGATTCTCGTTCCCCCGTTTCATGAGGCCCGCATCGATGACCGTCTCCGTATTCCTACCTACTTCGTATTCCAAAGCCCGGAAAGGAAGGACTACGTCCGGAATTCTTGCGATATCGCGCAATGAGAACCCAAACCACTCCTTTTCCTCGGCGCTGAGGGAAATCCCGAGGAAGATTTTGGGTCGGATTTTGAACAGCACGGTAGCCACCATCAAGACCTTTCCGGGAACGCGGTAACCCGGAAGGTAAAGCTGCCCGGGAGAAAGGCCGTACACAACCATCGGAATCCTGTGCTCGACGGAGACTGTAAGCCCCGCAAGCATCGTCAGCGCGAAGCATTTCGGGCAGACGGTCCGTACAGTGCCTTTGCGGGACGGTCGCATGACAAGACTCGCGTACAGTCTCCGGTAGATGTCCGGTGGTGGTTTGCACCATATGTGAGCGACCCCGAGCTTCTCGACCGCGCTGGCGATATTTTCCCGGGCCACGTCGCTAAGGAATCCTGTGTCGCAGGTGTAGGTCAAGACCTTCAGGTCATACGTCTCCTGAAACAGCTTAACCAGGTATGTACTGTCTTTGCCCCCGCTAAGGCCGATCAGACAGTCATACTTACCCTTCCCGCGGACTGTCTTAACGTAGCTCTCGAAACTCTTGTGCAGCCTGGTCTTGCGGCGCTGCAACCTTCCGGACGGGTCTTTTGCACGCTTCTGCCTGGCCTCGTACCTGACGCAATAGGTGCACCGGCCGTCTTGCTCGAATTGTACGCCCGGGTAGTTCTCCGGCAACAGGCATTGCGTGCATCGTCTCATTGTGCAAACCTCCTCAGGTTTGACTGCCGGAACGAATGCTGAACCTGGACCGATGCCCCATCCTTCCTGGCATCTCTCTGCGAATGGCTTCAAGCACGGAGCATAGCGCCATGTCGGCGAACCCGTCAAGAGACGGAACAATGCCGGGAACGAGGCAACTCAACACGGCCCGGGGCTTGGCCCCGAGCGCTGTCAGCAGCGTTCGCAGGAAACGGCGTGACACGGCCTTAGTGGGGATGTTCCATGCCGGCAGAATTTGACAGCATGCGGCTTCTTGAGGTACCATTCGCCGAAACCTTGCCGGATAGCCAAATTGGTAAGGCACCTGACTCTGGATCAGGAGACTGCAGGTTCGAGCCCTGCTCCGGCAACCACCAATTGATCCCTTGCAGGGCCCGTTCATCTAGTGGTCTAGGATGCAGGATTCTCAGTCCTGTCACAGGGGTTCGAACCCCCTACGGGCTGCCAACTCATAGCGGGGGCCTGCGCGCGTTCTGTTGCTGCATAAAGGGGGCCGCAGCGCCTACCCGAGGCTCCCTGTTTTCATGGTCCAAGACAACCACAGACAGCATCCATGAGTATGCCGCGGAGGCTCCAGGCGCGAGCGAGACCCCTTGTTCCTCGGAGCAATCCGACGGTCCGTTTGTCGGTTCAATGCCGATGCAGGGTTTGCCAAACCGTCCCCGGTTGAGGAACACGCCAAACCAGGGCTCAGGCGTGAGCAGGTTCACAGCGCTGTCTTTGTAAAACAACATCGCGCCCACGTCCGCCGGGACGAAGAACTTCCAACTCTCTCGGGTGTCTGAAAAGCTGTCGAGATACCACCCGTCCGGTTGGTCTTCCCGCAATTGAGTCAGAAGATCGTCGAGGTCGCACTGAGGCCCGGGCGCGGGGCCGCCGCCCGGCAAAGTGACGCGCGTGAGCCCAGCGACTGGAAACAGCAGGTGCGTCGCCCAAAGTACCGTCTGCGGGTCTGTGCCGGTGTTCGTGATCTCGTAGCGGGACAAAAGCAAATCGGACAGCAGAGACAGTTCGCGTCGAAGCATCAGGCCCGGCATGCGCCAGTTCATGCCGACCGCACCTTCCGAGAACGTCATGTCGGGATGCGTGCGCCAAGCCCAGCCCCAGTTGGGCGCGCCGAGCGATGCGGCCACGGTCGGGACACATTCATCCCATCCCTCGACCGTAAACACCGCGCCGTCCGGCTCCGTGACGGCAAAAGGGTCCGGGACGGCGAAGAGGATATTGCGGTCGAGGCCGTCGCGGTACAGCCCGGTTACTTTGCCGCCGCGGGCGAGATCGATGTCGAGGCGGAACGGTCCAAGTTTTGCCGTGGAGAAGTCTTTGGGGCTATTGGCTGTGTTCATGGCACTTCCTTGTTGCGACAGGCCGGCGTATTGGCTCGTCTCGCACTCGGCAGTTCATCCATTATGACGGCAGAACAGAGCTGTCGGCAACCGCGTTCGCGCGTGGCGGCATGGCTTCAGAAAGCAAGGCGTGCCCTCTCCTCCGCAGGCCTTTGTTGGGGCTTTGCAAGTAGCTAATATATAAGGACTTAGCGCGCCCCTCGAACGGCGCTCCGAAGGCCTTCAGGTTGAAATGCCCCAGGACAGGTGTTACCATCCGGACCATGACCGCCGAAGTCTATACCGATGCGCAACAGCGCGAGATTCTGCGCGTGGTCCCGGAGCTGATTCGCTATAGGCATCTCTTGCTGGACTTGGTCTGGAAGGAGATCCGGGCGCGCTACCGCAACGCGATGATGGGTCTGTTCTGGGCGGTCTTGCAGCCCCTTCTTATGACGGTCATTCTGACCTTTGTCTTTACAATGTTCCTGGGCATGAGCGGCCGGGGAGCGCTTGCGGGTCAGAGGCCCTTCGCGGTCGTCTTCCTTTGCGCCTTTATTCCGTGGCAGTTCTTCAGCCTTGCCCTTACGCTGGCAACGGCCTCGCTTATCATGGACGCCAACCTCGTCAAGAAGGTGCATTTCCCGCGCGAGGCGATCCCTCTTGCGTCCGTGGGCAACGTCATGGTGAATCTGGTCATTGGGTTCCTTCTGCTGATTGTGGTCCTGGCATGGTTCCGGCAGCCGGTCGGCCTTGGCTTGGCGTGGACTCCCTTGATCCTGGCCGTGCAGATTGTCCTCGTCGTCGGGCTTGCCCTTTTCTTCTCGTGCCTCAACGTGTTTTACCGCGACGTGGCGTTCATGCTGGATGCCGTACTGACCTTCGGGTTCTATGCAAGCCCTGTCATCTACCCCCTGGATTTTGTGACGAAGCGCTTTCCGGCGGGCTCGTTCTGGTACAAGGCCTATATGTTAAATCCCATGGCGGGCCTACTGTCGTCGTATCGCGAGGCGATTCTCGAGAACCGCCTCCCGGGCCTCGAGCTGATGGGGTGGCCGATCTGTGCAGCCGCAATCGCTTTAGCAGCCGGCGTGATTGTGTTCCGGCGCTTCAGTCCTTATTTTGCGGACCATCTTTGATGCCGCTCATCGAGGTCCAGAACGTTACGAAAACCTTCCGCCCGCGCAGTGAAATCCCCACGCTGCTTGCCAAGGGCGGCGCCGCCCGCCTGTTCCGGCGTCGCAAACGGGAACGCACCACCGCTCTCGAGGAGGTGACGTTCACTGTGGAGCGAGGGGAGTCTCTTGGCATCATCGGCGCGAACGGCTCGGGAAAGAGCACGCTGCTGAAGATACTCGCGGGCGTGACCCTGCCGACGAGCGGCCACGTGACTGTGCGGGGCCGGGTCGCGTCTCTGCTCGAGTTGGGCGCAGGATTCCAGCCCCTTTTGAGCGGCCGCGAGAATGTGTATCTGAACGCCCGCCTGCTCGGCATGAGCCGCAGGGACGTCGATGCCGTATTCGACGCCATCGTTGAGTTCTCGGGCGTTGGCGAGTTCATCGACAACCCTGTTGATACTTACTCGAGCGGCATGTATGTCCGGCTCGGGTTCTCGGTAGCAGTCCACACCAATCCGGACATCTTCCTCGTGGACGAGGTCCTTTCCGTTGGCGACGAAGAGTTCCAGCGCAAATGCAGGACGCGCATCGGTGAGCTTAAGGAGCAAGGCAAGACCATCGTCTTCATCTCCCATGACCTCGGCGTCGTCAACACCTTGTGCGACCGGGTCATCTTGCTCAGCAAAGGCAAGATGATCTCGCGCGGCAGCCCGAAAGAGACCATCGACTTCTATATGCGGCAGATCGGGCGCGAGAAAGGCATCCACACGTTTTCGGCAGACCGTGTCGAGGCGATCATGAGCCATGGACGCATCTCCCTGTTTCACAACCGCAAAGAGCTGAGCGCCCCCTCGGGCTTTCAGGTGCATCTGCAATTGCTCGAGCAAATCCACCCGTCGACCGGCGCCGACTGGGAGGTCGTCGAGCGCGGCGAATCCTCGTGCATGGCCTTAGGGCGGATGTTGCGCCTGCCTGTGACAAACTACTGGGAGATGCGTATCGAGAACGGCCGTTTCGTATGGAAGATCGCCGTCGACTGCGACCGGGAGACGTCCCTCGAGGCCATCAACGCCACGCTGTTCCTTCCCTCGGGATACACGCGCTGGCTGTACGGCGAACATGCCGGCATCTTCCCGAAGCATTTGCCCGGCGACTTGTCCTGGACGACTGTGGCGCCGCCGGAGTTGTCCTGCAATGAGACGGCGGCCCTTCCGGATCGCGGCAGCGTGCTGCCTCCCGTGATGGCTGTCCTGAATTCGCCGCATGGGTTCTTCCGGATGCAATGGTCCAACTCCGATTACGTTCTCGGGGCGCGCGTGCTTCAGGCAGGCGCCCGTCTGCCGGACGCTGTGTTGCCGTTGGCGCCGGGCCGCCATGAACTCATGACGCTCGAGATACTCCTTGACGCGACGGAGGAAAATGTCCGGCGGCAGATCGACCGCTATCGCACCGAGCGCATCCTCGCGTGCGGCGACGTTGCGGCGCGTTTCGAGAACGGCAATGTGCGGGTGTTCTATAAGGGAGAGGAGATTACCGATTACCTGTGCTTCTATACCTCGGTACTAAGCGGCAACTTGTGGAACGACAGCCATCATCTGGTATGGGGCCCGGCTAAGCGGGAAAGGGGCCGGCTCGACGTCGTCGGCGAGTCGCGCCGTTTTCCTTTCGCGCAGGAGTGGGTGCTCGAAGAAATGGAGGGGGGGATTGGCGTGATCATCTGGCTTCATGTAAGGGAATCCTTCGACGCCCAGGAGTACCACGCCTCCATCGCGGTGAAAACCGCCTACGATCGTTGGGAGACCGAACACGAGTCGGGCGCCTTCCCAGCGTTCATCGAAGGACGCGACGACTGGCAACACGCCAACCGCGATTATGCCCGAGGCCGTTTCGCTCGCGTTTTGTCATCTGCTTTGCCGTCTGTTAAAATCGAGATTACAACCGATGCGATCGCCTTTCGGATGACGGCGATCAACACCGGGTATTTTCAACAAGCCCGGGTCCTGCAGGCTTTGCGCACGCCCACGGCCGGTTCGCTGCATTTTGAACCTGGAAGGCATCTCTTCTTTGCAGGTTTGATCATGGCGGGACCGGAGGCGGACAGATGAGTTTGCATAGTACAGCGTGCGGCTTTTGAGAGCGTGCTGAGCCAAGGCTTGCAATACGCTGAGATGCAAGTACTCTGGAGAGCCTGTTATGGCAACTAACACCACTGAAGCACGGGAGACCCTTCCTGGGAAGGTGTCCTTTTCAGGGGGGCCCTTGCCCAAGACCAAGAAACGCGTCCTCACGAAGCGGGGCGTTATGTGGCTTGGCCAGACCTGCAACCTGCGCTGCTTTTTCTGCTATTTTGTGAATCGCATCTCCGATCCGCATCATCCCGAGCATGCGTTCATGACCCTCGACAAGGCCAAAGCCATTTGTCA
>CAZBQH010000467.1:0-4411 GCA_964493915.1 uncultured Nitrospiraceae bacterium | reverse complement strand
GCGCCGGCGCACGGCCTCGCCCTCATCGAGGTGCTTTACTGATACAGGTACAATAAGGAAAGGCGCTATGACATGTGCCATAGCGCACTCCCATGCTTTGGCCGGTCCGCTGTGCACGGCGCCAGCGGGCGTAACCGCCCTCCGAACCCCAAAGCGTTGCCGGCCAGCCTGCGGCCACAGCAGCGCGACATCCTTGTCTACCGCGTGACATCCTTGTCTCGACCAGCCTGCTTCCGTTATCGGCAAGCCGCCAGGAAACTTGAGCGGCCTTTGTCTTTCTGTTGCGTCCCGCGGCCTCGGCCATGTCCCTGCAGGCATGGACCCGGTACATAAAGGTGAATCGTCCGATGTCTCACTCGAAATCTGAAGACCGCCGGCACCTGCCTTTCCTTTGAAACCGGCTTCACTCGGAAGGTAGACTTGTTTTTCTCAAATCCCAACGCTGAATCACAAGGATCGCATCGTGAACGACATCCAACGCATCGTAGTCATTGGATTAGACGGGGCGAGCTGGGACATTCTACGGCCGCGAATGGAAAGCGCTCAGATGCCCAACCTGAAGCGGTTTGTCCAGGAGGGCGCCGCAGGGGACCTGATTTCCATCTACCCCCCGGAAACGCCTGCTGCGTGGCCTTCTTTCATGACAGGCAAAAACCCTGGCAAGCATGGGGTGTTCGATTTCCTCGTCTACCGGCCTGAAACCGGCAGGGAATCTCCAGTCAATGCGGTATTGCGAGACGGCAAGACGCTCTGGGACTATCTCAGCGAGGCGGGGAAAACATCGCTGGTGCTCAACGTGCCCACAACGTATCCCCCGGCGCCGCTCAAGGGCGCGATGATTACTGGTTTTCTGACGCCGGCCGGCGCGCACGATTACACGTACCCGCGTGATCTGGCTTCCGAATTGGAAAAGGAGCTAGGCCGTTATCCTCTCTTTTTCGAGACGATGTCGTTTGTTTGTGCGGCATCTGAACGCAACACGACGCAATTCCTGGACGAACTCGAGCAGATGGACCGCACCAAATTCGAGGTAGCGGAAAAACTATTCGACCGGTATCTCCCTGACTTTACGATGCTGCACATTTGGGGCACCGACCGCCTGCAACATGAGTTATGGTCATTTATGGACCCGGAGCACCCGAAGTACGACGCGGTCATGGCGGAGAGATTCGGCAAACGGATCGATGCGTATTACCAGATGCTGGACACCTATGTGGGCCGGCTCGCGGCGAAGGCTGGGGACGGCGCCGCGGTCTTTGTCATCTCAGATCACGGATTTGGGCCGACCCATTATTTCATTGACCTCAACAGTTGGCTTTTGCGGGAGGGATTCATTGTATTGAGGAGGAGCGCCCGGGCGGCGCTCAAACGCCTGCTCTGGGACCTGGGCATCACGCCCTATAACGCAACCCGCGTACTGGCGCCGCTTATCAAACACGCAGGGCGGTTTAAGGCCATCTCCCCGGAGTCGTCCATCCGCAAGTCCACCGGCTCGATCAGCATACCGGGCATGTTGAGCCTCCATGATGTGGATTGGGAGCGGACTCAAGCCTACGCGCCCTTCGGTTGGAGCGGGATCTACGTGAACACGCGGGGAATCCGGCCTCACGGTTCTGTGCCTCCCGAAGAGTACGAGGCCGTACGCGACGCGATCGTCGAGTGCTGGGCAAATCTTAAAAACCCCCATACGGGGGAGCTCGTAGGAGGTCCCGTGCATGTGAATGAAGCCATGTACAGCGGCCCCTACTCGAAGTACGGGCCGGACATCATGCCGTTGCCGCTTGCCGGCAAATACATGCCCGTTTGCTTTTTCGGGTTTGCCTCAAAGGAACCGGTCTATGAGAACAACACGCTCTTCGGCAACCACCGCATGGAAGGTATCCTTCTTGCGCGCGGGCCCGGGCTCGAACGCGGGACCATCGAGGGGGCCCGGCTTATCGATCTCGCCCCGACCTTCCTCTACCTTCTGGGCCGGCCCGTGCCCAGCGACATGGACGGCCGCGTCCTCGGGGAACTAGCCGGCGCATCGGCGCTGGCGCGCCGGCCCATCGAGATCCTCGATGTCGGCGAAGCCCAAGGCGGCAACCGCGAGGGCTTGAGCGAAGAGGAAGAGGAGGAAATCCGCACCAAGTTGACGGGGCTCGGATACCTGTAGACCAATCCAAGACACGGGAACGGCACCGGGCCGCTCGGCGCCGGCCGACTTGCAGGACGGCGGATCGGCGCACAGGAAGTATTACACGGGTCCATGTGCGGATTCGGCATACCGATTGGTCGTGTGCAAATTGGCCCTTCCTGGTAGAATAGAGGGGTGTTCGCGAGCAAAGGAGCTTAGCCGATGCGATACGGATGGGCGGCCGTGGCTGCGCTTGTCTGGGCGGCCGCTGCCGCAGCGGAGCCTGTACTCGCCCAAGGTCTCGGGGCTGGGCCGCGCCTGGGTGAAATTTACTATGCCGAGATACAGGGCGTCAGCCCGCGCGATCTCAACCGGCTGGCGGATCTCAATCTCGATATTGTCAATGTGCGAAGCGGCGTGGCGACAATCTACGCAACGCGGGCGGAGCTCGATTTTGTGGCGCGCACGGGCTTCATGTATAGCGTTGTGGGCGTCGAGCGGCCGGGAAAGGCCGCGCGATTAGAAGGCGGAACAGCCCTTGGCGCCTATCACAGCTATGACACGTTGACCCAGGCCCTGGAAGACTATGCGGCGTCGTATCCCGATATCTGCCGACTATACAGCATTGGGCAGTCGGTCCAAGGGCGCGAGCTGTGGGTACTGTTCATCAGCGACAACCCGGATGCCGAAGAGGACGAACCGGAGTTTAAATACACCTCGACCATGCACGGGAATGAGCCGCTGGGGACGGAACTATGCCTTTACCTTATCGACCTGTTGGTGTCAGGCTACGGAAGCGACTCGAGGGTCACGGCGCTCATCAACGACACAGCCCTGTCTTTTCTGCCGCTGCACAACCCTGACGGCCTCGAGTTGGGAACCCGTGCCAATGCCAACGGCTACGACTTAAACCGATCGTTTCCCATGTACCCCGAAGATTTCACAGGGACGATTTATGACGGAGAAGCGTTGGACGACGCCGGCCGCCCCTTGGAGGTGGTCCATGTCATGCGATGGATTGCGGCGAACAGCTTTGCTCACGGGGCCAATTTCCATACGGGGTCGCTTGTAGTGAATTACCCTTACGACGACGGCGGCGTGCCCAGCGGATATGATGCAACCACGCAGGATGACCTCCTTTTCCAGGAGGTCAGCCGCCGGTACTCGGTCCACAATCTGCCTATGTGGAACAACCCGGGATTTGAAGACGGCATCACCAATGGTTCGGCGTGGTACTGCATCCGGGGAGGGATGCAGGACTGGAACTACCGCTATGCAAGCTGCAACGACGTCACCATCGAGTTGTCCAACACCTTCCGGCCGGCCGTGTCGCAATTGCCCACATACTGGGAGGACAACAGGGAGTCTATGCTCGCCTATCTCGAGTCGGTGCACAGGGGCGTGCGGGGCATCGTACGGGACCGGCTGACACTCGAGCCGCTCTACGTCAAGGTCGCCGTCGAAGGCAATGATCACCCCGTATTCACGGACCCGGACATGGGCGACTATCACCGCATGATGCTTCCAGGCCGCTACACACTGATCGTCTCAGCCGACGGTTATCAGACCCTGACTCTTGCGAGTGTCGAGGTAACGGAAGGGCCCGCGGCCCGCGCAGACGTTACGCTGGTTCCCGAAGGAACTGTCATACCCGATGTGAACAGCGACGGCAAGGTGAACGCCGTGGATGTCCAGCTCGTCATCGTCGGCTTCCTTATCCCGCCTGCCCCGGATTATGCGGATGTAAACGGCGACGGGCAAGTAGACGCCGTCGATATACAGCTCGTCATTAACGCGGTTCTGGGCATCTTATAGAGCGGAGAAGGGTTCAACGCCCACGTCTAGGCCTGCAATGCCCGGTTCTGAAGCGTGCACATCGAGGAAATGGGCTAAGACTGCACACCGATCGGCGTCGATAAGATGGTCATTGCCCTTGTCGTAGACAATCCGTCCGTTTATTCCGACGGAATAGGTATGTGAAGCGTACTGCGTCTCGCGGTCAGGCAACCTTGGGAACACGATGGTGCGCTCAGCCATGTGACGCTCGAGCAGCTCCGTCATGAAGGTCTTGACGGGCCGGCGGTCGGGCGAGCCGTCGGGCAGAGGTTCGAGATCGATGGTTGCGCCGAATTCGAAGGCGCGCACCTTGTCGCACCAGGCAGAACCTTGCGCCATCAGGTTATGGGCAATCGCCCGGCCGTTATTCCCGCAGTCAATCCCGACCAGCCGGAAGTTGTAGGCGGCGTCCAAGGCCTCGACGACCGCCTGTTGCCGCGCATAGTTCACTCCGCGCAG
>CAZBQH010000466.1:0-1729 GCA_964493915.1 uncultured Nitrospiraceae bacterium | reverse complement strand
ATGTTATTTCCGTACGAGCCCTTCGCGCGAGTTCTTCTGCCGCCATCGTCAATGGGTAATGCCCGTCGTTGGACGAAGTCGCGAGCGCGAGTTTACTTCAGTGTCAACAGGCGGATCGCCAGGGTTTGGAACGTCTTCGTGAGGCACTGTTGCGGGAAACGACGGGCAAGTCAATACCAGTTTTTTGTGCTGCCACCATTCACTGAAATGCTTGCGGGCGTCAGTCCAGTTCGGTTTTCATTGCATATCTTCTGCTTTCTGCTTCGAAAATAACCGTGAACGCAATGAAGCCCCCGCACTGCGGGGGGATCCCCCTGCAATACAGGGGGCTTCATTTTCATCGTATTTGGGTGAACCGAAGGTTCATGAGTGACTGCTTCTAAAGCTGGAGTATGTTTCGCAGCACGGGTGTTACCGCATCGGCGTATCGCATGGCGCCGAGGTCGCTGGGATGCGAACCGTCCGTCGTCCCCTCGCTGTCGTCGCCGATCAGATCCTCGCCCTGCAGATAGTGGATAGGGTAGCCTTCCGCCTGCAGCTTGGCGCCAAGCGCTCGAAATGCAGACTGTTTTGCCTGCTGAGTCGGAGCATAATCGGGCAGCAGCCACGCGTGTGCATGGGTGCGGTCATCCATCATCAGCAGCGGCGTCTTTGGCCGCGCCTGAAGCAGGATTCTCAGGAAAGGTTCAGCATTCTGATTCACGATCTCCAGCGACATGTTTGCCAGCGGATCGATAACGAAAATGGAAGGATTGAGTTCGGCGAGGAATTCTGCCAGCGGTGGTTCCATTTGCGCGCTGCCTGAGAAGCCCAAGTTGATGACCGGCCAGTCGAGGCGCCGCCCGACAATCGCAGGCCAAGCCATGCCCGGCCTCGACGCGTGCCAGCAGGCATGCACGATCGACGTGCCGTAGATGACAACCGGCGGGCGCGTATCGGCAGGGACAGCGTGCACCTCTGCACCTTCCGGCACACCAAATTCCAGGCGATTCACGTTATATGTCAGCGGAAGATACACCCGCCACTCACGCCACTCCACCGGCAGGCTGTCAACAAGCGGCGTTTCACCGGACGGCGCAATGCCGAAGCGGCTGACTCCTGCCCAGCGCCACTTACCGGAGGAGTCGCGGCAATAGAGGTCCAGATATTTGATATATTCCTGCCCCACCGGCGGCGGATATCTCAGCGAGCACCTCGCATGGATGGCACCGGTGTTTGAGCGGAAATCAACGCAGAGACCGGCTGATTGACGGCTCAAATCCCACACGGATTGAGTTACAATTCCTTCGGCTCGCGCGGGCAAACGATCAAACGGATGAGCGGTATCGGGCCAGGCAACTCCCTGAACTCCGAGCTCGTGCACGTCGTGCCATTGCATGAACATATTTCCTTTCGTCTCGGCGGGGTACGTGGTGCCACTGAATCTGCTGATTCAGAAACCAAATTCGCGAGCGAACGCAATCGCTTCTTCGGAGTCATCCGACCAGGCAAACCAGTATCTGTGTTGCGCGTCGCTGTTGCTCAACAGGTAGCGATAGTATTCGCCAACGCTCTTGAAGCGTTCCTGCTTGTTCAGGCTGATGTAGGGGATGAGAACAGTCTCACCGGCAAGCTCTTCCAATTCCTCAAGTTTTGTGAACGGATAATGGAATTCGACAGCCGCAATCGGCAGTCCGCTCTTTTTGAGGGCAGCAACGTGACGTCCCCAATCGCCGCAGCAATGAATATG
>CAZBQH010000465.1:0-4030 GCA_964493915.1 uncultured Nitrospiraceae bacterium | reverse complement strand
AAGTCTTGCCCAACGATTGCTGCGCTGTCTCAGGCGCATTCCCGCCGAAGCGCGCGACGGGCTTCAATCAGTCCGGGCAGGTACGGGCGATACAGATCGCTGTTTTTCGGGGGGATGCCATGCCTCCTAGTCTTTATGCTCAATCCAGCATGGACTGCCAGTGATGCTGTATTCGACGACAGGCCGGAACTGCTCTGGCACAATCATGCCCGGCCTCCCGTCAGTTCCGTCAAGCGTCTGGAAAGCCGCTCTATCACAGTGGGCTCCTCGCGGTAGCGGTTCACCTTTTGTGCAGGGTCCTTTCGGACATTGTAAAGCTGCGCTGGAGGGGCGTCTGGCAGCAGATTCCCTTCGGGGTCGAGATCGCTGTTTTCCAGGCCCATGAGGGCGTAAGGCACTCCCCAAGGCGTGGTTGGATGGGCGGTGAACCCTAACGAACCCTGTTTGGGCAGATAGACCCAATCCCCCGAGCGCAATGCCAGCCCGAAGATCCCATGGTAGACCATCTCCTCGCGGACGGGTGCGGCTTTAGTAGGTTGCAGCATCACTTCCAGTTGATCGAGACTGTCCTCGGCGGCGGCGTCCGGCACAACGACTCCTGCTGCGGTTGCCGCGGTTGCGAAGAGGTCAGTCAGAGAGAGCAGGTTGTCGCTTACGGTTCCCGCCGGGATGTGTTCGGGCCATCGCGCGATAAAGGGAACCCTGTGACCGCCTTCCCAGGCATCCGTCTTTTGTCCGAGCAGATGCGCGTTCGGTCTGTGTCCTCGGTCCAATGCGCTGCGGTGGTACATGGCGCCATTATCGCTGGTCAAGATCACGAGCGTGTTTTGAGCCATGCCGTTACGTTCGAGGGCGTCAAGAACCTCGCCAACGCACCAGTCCAGCTCCTCGATATAGTCGCCGTAGACGCCGGCCTCGCTGGTTCCTCTGAATTTCTGTGAGGGCGACAGCGGCACATGGGGCGCGAGGTAGGGCAGATACAGGAAAAAGGGTCGATTCGCGTCGCGCGAATCGATGTACGTGACGGCCTTCTCGGTCAGGATGATGTCGATTTGGTCTTCGGGCCGTGCCTCGTGAGCGGCTTGCGCCCCTTTGCTGATGCCCCATCCCCAACCTTGTCCCTTGGGTGTCTCCTCTTTGGGCACGATGATAAGGGGATCATCCGGGTCGAGGCCTACGACGAAGTGGTTCTCCACAAAGACGAATGGAGGTTCATTGTGTGTTCGCGGCGTGCCGAAATAGTAGTCGAAACCGGCCTCGATAGGTCCGGGTTTGAGCTCTTTGTTCCAATCCGGGGCCGAATCGCAGAATCCGTTATGCCACTTGCCAAAGGCAGCCGTGGCGTAACCCGCCTCGCGGAGAAGCTGAGGCAACAGTGTTTCGCCATCGTGGAAGTTGTAGCTGTAGTCGCCTTTCTGTTTGCTCCGCCAGAAGTAGCGGCCCGTCAGGATCCCGTAACGGGTCGGTGCGCACACGGTGCATGGCGAATGGGCGTCCGTGAAATGCACGCCCTCGCTGGCAAGCCGGTCCAACTTGGGCGTTGCAATCTTCGCGGCGCCGTAGCAGCTCAGATCGCCATAGCCGAGGTCGTCGGCGAGTATGAGCACGATGTTCGGGCGCTGCTTTAAAGGGGTTTCTGCGGCGCCGCAAGGGCTTGGATGCGCCAAGAGCGCAGTCGAAAGGCCTGCGGCGGCCGATTGGATAAAGCTTCTTCGCGTCAACGGTTGTCTCCTTACAAAGAGGCCCGGTGCGTTGATCGAGCCGAGGCTTTTTACAGCGGCTCACGGCCACATGAGAGATCGTACTCTTTTTGCAGCGCCGGTTTCATATGGCGAGTTGCATTTAGCATCGGTCAAGGAGGTTTCGGATGCCTATGCAACGGGGCTTATTTACAGGGCCGCTCCCGAGTTATACCCGGTCGGAAAGGTGCAGGCCCCGCTCCGGACAGTTCTGTGCTATGCTTCTTGTACGCGGTAGCGGGCGGCCGCGGAAAAGGACGCAAGGTTACGGATCATGTCTCTCTCTTCGCTGAGGAAAACCGGGGCGGTGGTCAAACGCGAGATAATGTACCATTTCCCGAGACCCCGCACTGCCACGTTGGCCTTGACGCAGCGCTGCAACCTGAAGTGCCGGGCATGCGGGGTCTGGCGCCAGCCCGCGCGCAAATCCGAGGAGCTCGGCCTCGAGGTCCTGTGCCGGGTGTTGGGCGAGTTCAAAGACCTCGGTATTCAGAAGGTGCTGCTTATGGAGGGCGAACCGCTGCTCCGGACGGACATCGTGCCGCTGGTTCACGAGATTACGCGCCTCGGCATGGCCTCCGAGATGACGACAAACGGCGTCTTGCTGACTGCCGCCAAAGCGCGTCAGCTTGCCGAAGCCGGCTTGGGCTGCGTGACGTGCTCAATCGATGCGCCCAATCAAACGCACGACGCATTGCGCGGTGTTAGAGGCGTTTTCGACAGGGTGGTCGCAGGGGTGCGCAATGTGATCGCAGCCCGCCAAGAACTGGCCAGTGCAAGCCCTCGCGTCTTGGTGAACTCCCTTTTGACGTCGGAAAGCGTCCCCTTTCTCAGCGGTTGGCTCGATTTCGCCAAGGACCTCGGTGTTGACGGGCTGAACTTTATCTACCCGACCTTCGTCCCGGACAAGGTAGACGTTGCGGCGCAGATCGACGGCACGCGGGCGTCCTCGGGTCGCTTTGCCGGTTTCGATAAAAGCCTTGTGATTAGCCGGGACCTGATCCCGGACGTGCTCGGTCAGCTCAAGCGCATACGGGCCGAGGGGGCGCGGCGAGGGATTGCTGTCTGGCTGTCGCCTGACATGTACCTTTCGGCCCCCGAGGATTTTGAGACAGGGCGCAGTCCCACGCGGCGCTGCTCGCTCATCCGGGATTCGATCATTGTCGATCCCTACGGCGAGGTCATTCCATGTGCTCTGCTTGACAAGTATTCCTACGGGTCTGTTCTCGATCAGCCCTTAAGCCGTATCTGGCTTAATGACCGGCACCGGGCGTTAATCCGTGCCGTCGATGGCGGGCTCGACATATGCCGTTACTGCCGTTGCCATTTCGGCCACAACATCACGCTATGGCAGCAAGTCCAGCGCAAGCTGAAGTCTGTGTAGCTTATGCGCCGAGTTGGCCGCGCTCGTCGAGAAGTCCGGCAAAGTAGCCGATTGTCTCGCGCAGGCCCTCGTCGAGCGGTACTTTCGGTTCCCACCCCAGCTTCTCGCGGGCCAAGCTGATGTCCGGCCTGCGCCGTGCCGGATCATCAGGGGGCAAGGGCTTGGTTACCAGCTTTGATGGACTGCCCGTCAGCCGCAGTGCTGCTTCAGCAAGCTCCTTAATTGTGAATTCCTCGGGGTTGCCCAGGTTCACGGGGCCGGTTAGGTTTTCGCTGTTCATCATCCGAACCAATCCGTCCACGAGATCAGTGACATAGCAGAAGGATCGCGTCTGGCTGCCGTCGCCGTAGATCGTAATAGGTTCTCCGCGCAGGGCCTGCACGATAAAATTGCTCACGACCCGCCCGTCGTTGACGGACATGCGCGGACCATAGGTGTTGAAGATGCGCACCACGCGGATATCGACCTTGTTCTGACGGTGATAGTCGAAGAAAAGCGTTTCGGTGACGCGCTTCCCCTCGTCATAACAACTGCGCAGCCCGATGGGATTTACGTTGCCCCAATAGCTCTCTCGCTGGGGATGTTCGGCTGGATTGCCGTAGACCTCGGATGTCGATGCTTGGAGGATTCGCGCTTTTACGCGCCGCGCCAAGCCCAGCATGTTCAGCGCGCCCATCACGTTGGTTTTCACAGTCTTGATGGGATTGTACTGATAGTGGACAGGGGAGGCCGGGCACGCCAAATTGTAGATGCGGTTCACCTCGAGCAAGATCGGCTGCGTTACGTCGTGGCGAACCAGTTCGAAACGCGGATTCTGAAGCAAATGCGCGATATTCCGCTTGTCTCCGGTAAAGAAATTGTCAAGGCATAGGACCTCGTCCCCCTCTTGCAGCAAGCGTTCGCAGAG
>CAZBQH010000464.1:0-10384 GCA_964493915.1 uncultured Nitrospiraceae bacterium | reverse complement strand
GGACATATGACGACGTCCTTCATGTAAGCGTCCTTGCCCACACGGGCGCGCAAGTCGGCCAAAGCGCGCGGGTGGGTGTTCGGCATAAAAGGCGCGCTGTCCTCAAACTCCAGAGTAGCCTGTTCCTCCCCGGCAGGCACGGCATTAAGCGTTTCGGCACCCGCGTCCCAAGTCCAGAAGCCAGGAAAGTCGATGAGCGGATATAGGCCGCGAGCCAGCGCTTCGGCGAAGGTCCCCTCGAGGGCGACGTCCTCGCCTAGAAGCCCCAAATCCTCAAACCGTTGCTGAGGAACGGAAACCCATGTCCCGTAAAGCCCGAGGTTCTCCACGTTGATCTGAACCAGGACCGGCCGGTCGGGATGCTGGGTCTTAAAGGTGCCTTCAGACCCGGCGCGCGCGTGGGTGTTCATATCGGACACCACCATCTGCACAAAGTCAAGCTGTTCGAGCAAGGCAGGGGTATTCTGGCGGAACGCAATGGGCCGCGGATAGCCCTCCTCCGCAGATCGTGCGGCATGCGCCGCGGCCAGCAAAGCAAGCACCAGCACCGCCATCTTGATTGCCGCGCCGCGCGTGAGCCTGGTCCTCAACGTATGACCTTGCCCAAACTCTCTACACTGTGCACCTTGCTCCGGAATCTGATCCTCCTGTTCATTTCCGGCTGCGCCGGTGAAAGCGTCCTACTGCTTGCATGTCTCGTACAACACAGTGCAAGGGCGCTTCATTCTGCCGTTGATCAGGTTCATGAAGCCTTATAGGTGAGCTGTATGAGTCTCGCCGTATGCCTCTGCGGCAAACGAACGCGCAGTGCGCCTTCCTGGGATATCCAGGCGCATTCGCAGGCCATCCCCCTGGGGTAGAGGCACTCGGCCCTCGCCGCACGGCCCGCAAGATGCCGCACCGGAAGCATGCATTCGCCATGGGGTGCATCAAGCCGCCACACCGCCACGTATGCGCCACCTGCACAGCGCAGCCCCAAGCTCAGCCACGGGGAGCTGAATGACGGCAGACCCAAAGGCCAAAAGGGAACCCCCTCGGCAATATCGCCCCGGATGCGCTTGTAACACGCGATGCCCTCATGCATTAAAGCGAGGCTCTCTGGTTCGAGCTGATCGATTCGCCCGCTCTGATGGATGCGCAGCAATAGGGCGTTCACCATGTTGAACACCACGTGCTCCGGATCGGCTCCCGCGAGGGGATAGGACCATATGGCCGCCTGCTCGGGCGCAACGGCGCTGGGAGACGCCGCCGCGATAGCAGCCATCTTCTCGTAATCCGTCTGGTCCGTCACAGACTGGATGCTTTGGACCCGCAGCAGGTCGTAATCCATGCGCATGCCGCCGCTGCTGCAGTTCTCGATAACCAGCTCCGGATAGTGCATGAAAACAGATTCAAGCCATGCCGTATAGGCACGGTTGTGCTCGCAAAGACCGTCGCCGGCGCTATCCGCATCGAAGTCCGTGCCAACTCCCGCATTGATGTTGTAGTCCATTTTGATGTAGCCCACGCCGTAGTCGTTTACAAGCCGGTCAACCACCTTGTCGGCATGCCGCGTCACTTCCGAATTTCGGAAGTCGAGTTGGTACCGGCCATGGTCGACGGCACGCCGACCGTGCCGCTGGAAAAACCAGGCATCTGGCGAGACGGCAGCCACGGGGCTGTTGACGCCCACCACCTCGAGCTCGAGCCAGAGTCCCGGGACCATGCCCTTCGCCCGGATCAAGTCGAGCAGTTCGTTGAGTCCCCCTGGAAATCGTTTCTCCGACGGCAGCCACTCCCCCACTGCGTCCCACCACAATCCGTCCGCATACCAGCCCGCGTCGATAACGTAGTACTCGCAGCCTGCCGCCGCAGCGGCTTCAATCAGCGGCGTCTCCTTCTCGGTGGTGGGATCGGCCATCAGACAGTTCATGTAATCGTTGAAGATGACGGGCAGACGCGTGTTGTCAGCGTTGGGACGCCGTATCGCGCGACGGTATCGTGTGAGAGCAGCCATGGCTTCATCGAATCCGCCGGTTACGGCGCCTACGGCGACGGGTGCCGAGCAGAACGTGTCGCCGGGCGCCAGCGCCTTCCACCAGTGACTCTCGTTGTACGTGGGACCGCTCGCCCGTAAGAGAAGGTCGTCGCCGGGGAAGGTAGACAGTTCCCAGTGCCACGATCCGTTATGCTCGATTTGCCAGAACAGCATCGAGCCGGCACCTGTATTCTCGAGGCACCCCATCGGCAGAAACTCGCTGCAAGGCCAGGTGCCAATGCCCGAATAACTCAACCGCTTCACCGAGAAGCCGTTCACGCGCTCGAGGCCGAGCTCGGGCAGCGTATAGGTCCGCCACTGCGCCTCGCCATACCAGGTGTTGTGCGGCACATAGAGCTGCATCTTGGCATCCCACGCGGCCCCGCCGCCGCGGGCCAGACCCGCCAAGGCAAAGGACGACACATACTCGATGCCGGGTGTTTCCGGGCCTTCATTGAACACCTCGACCCACATGCGGGCAACGGGCAGGCCATCGTAAAACTGGATGTGACTTGTGACGGTTAGTCCCTCGGCCGACTGCACAATCTCGATCTTGCGGCCAAACACGTTCCGGCTGTCCAGATGATCGACGTAGCGCAGCCGGCCGCCGGGGCTCGTGCCCGTGTACTTGGACCCGTGGTGGTCGTCCTGGTTTTCGCCGCTGGCCTGCAGTTCGACCGCGCCATACCACTTCCTCAGGGGTTCCGCTACCGCGTCGCCTTCCGGGGGCAGGCACGAGAAATGGAGTAGACGCACCGGTTTGTCGGCCGCCATCTCCCACACGAGATGCAGACCGCTTTCCTCGACCACAAGCTCGGTTGCCAAAGCTGCTGAATGCACGGCGGGCTGCATAGAAATCCTCCGGTAGTAGAGTTAAGGCACTATTAGTAACAAACAATAGCAAACAAGGGCTCGCCACCGGAGCAGACATCAGCGACGAGCCCCAAGAACACTATCCTAACCATGTAGGGGTGGTTCAGCAAAATCCGCCGGCCGCCCCGACGTTTTAGCCTAGCACTTGTTCCGCGCTAGAGATGCTCAACCCATGCCTCCGAACCTTGAAGCCCAATACTGGATCTGGCAGCCGAGATTTGCGCCCGCGCCGCCCGGCAGGCCGTTCCACGTTTCATTGAGGACAGGCACTTTGGTGCCGTATTTGACAAACTCGACGTGTCCATCCATATACAGGGCGTTCGAGCCTCCTGGTATGTGGTTGAAGATTACTGTACCCAAGCTCTCACCCACGTTGTCGGCCATGAAGCTCATGACGCCCCAAGCATCCCACATCACAGGCAGCGTGCTCTGAGCAAACGCGCCGGCAGCAGGGTTGTTGATGTCCGTAATGAAGAACCGCTCGATGCCTTCACGCAACAGGTGATAGCTGCTGGGCAGCGGGCCGCCGTCCGAATCACACCAGCCCCATGCCTGCGGATGGGCTGCAAGCTGTTTGGGCCCCATATCCTTCTGCCCAACGCCGCGCCACTTCCAGACGGCGATCCAGTTGGGCGCACCCGTCTGTCCGATGCCAGGACCCCACGCCTGGTCCTCGAGATGCAGGCTCAGATCGCCGGCTGGCGCATCCACCCACAACCAGGCGCTGCCTTGATACCCAAAAACCGTATCAAGCCATTGCGAGGCGGTACGCGTGGCGTAGGGATTGTAAATGTACGAGAAGGGATGGGACAACAGGGTATGCCGCGCGGCTTTGGCGATATTGACCAGCGCCGGGTCTCCGTGGTCGCTGATCGCCTCGACCGTATCCGCAAGTTCGGAACCGGTTATACCGGGGACATTCTCCCAGCCCGGCCACCAGTGCTGCGTGTCGAATTCACCCCCGCCGTTATCCGAAGGACAAATAAGAATGTTCGGATCGGTCCAATAGTCGGGGTAAAGCTGAGGGCTGTTGACGCCCTGGAGCAGCAGCATGTGTCCTACGCCCCATTGGGACTTCGTAGGCCATCCGCCGCTCCTTTCCTCACTGCTGTACATTTTGAAGATCAGCCCCCACTGTTTCAGGTTGTTCGCGCAAGACGCCCGCCGGGCCGCCTCCCGTGCGCGGCTGAGCGCCGGCAACAGAATCGAGGCTAAGATGCCGATAATCGCGATGACGACCAGCAACTCGATCAGGGTAAAACCTTTCATCGTCCTCTTCATGGCTCTGTTCCTTTCTTTCTGTGACTTGGCTGCCGTCTGAGACCGTGGGTCAAAGCACGGCAACCGGACCGTTTTGCCGGGCTGACTGATGATGAACCCGGCGGTTAACAAATGTCAGTCTTATTAAACACTATCCTATGAATCTTGTCAAGTACTTTCTGTTAGGATGTCTCTTGGACATTTTTAACACTTGCGATAGCCCAGACCACGAGAGTATTGAACACATGTTTAGTTTGTGATAGACTGGTTTTCCAGTTGCACAAGTTGGGAAAACCGAACAACGAAACAATGGCTACGACACAAGAGATTGCGAAGCTGTGCGGGGTTTCACGAACCACGGTCTGGGCCGTGCTCAACGGCAAAGGCGGCGTGAGCCCGGCTACCCGCGACAAAGTACTCGAAGCGGTCCGCAGACAGGCCTATCACCCGCCCTCCATCCGGCGGTCGCTCACAGCCCACTTCTCAAAAGTGATTGCATTCGTTGTTCGGGACGTAAGCAACCCATTCTTCGCAGAGATCAGCATAGGGATACGCGAAGTGTTGGGAGCAAGCGGCTACCATATGCTTTTTCAGGGGAGCGACGTCCGGCTCGAGGACGAAGCTGAGCCTTTTGAGATGTACCGTTCCTTCCACATAGGCGGATACATTGTGTCGTCAATGGGCGAAGGTGCCGCCTGTAGCGTGCTTCGGCGAATCTCGGAGGAAGGGACTCCTGTCGTGGCCGTTGCCAGCGGACGTCTGCCAGGCGTTCGAGCGCATGTCGTATCCACAGAACCCCGCGAAGGCAGCCGTGCTGCGGTCGAGCACCTCATTCAGAAAGGCCACCGCCGCATTGCCTATCTCGCCGGCCCTCCTAAGTGGACCGACGACCGCGTCCTCGGTTTTGTAGAGGCTTTACTGAAGCATGAATTGAAGTTTGAGGACAGCATGATCATCCAGGCGGGCGACAATTTCGAGCAAGGCTACCGCGCTGCGCTTCAGGCGCTCCAGCGGCCGGGCAACCGTCCCACAGCGCTGGCTTGCTTTAACGACCTTGTCGCAATGGGCGCCTATCGGGCGGCGCACGAGCAGGGTCTCCGCATACCCGAGGACCTCAGCGTAACGGGATACGACAACCTCGCTGTGACGGCCATACTGGGGCCCCCTCTCACGACCGTGGCCGATTTCCCCATTGAACTTGGCCGCGTGGCCGCTCAGATGCTCATCGAGTCGCTGCGCGGAGAACACCGCGGCGAGCCGGTTTACCGGACGGTACCTATCAAGCTGGTCGAGCGGGAATCGGTCAGGCAGCTCTGAGTATCGAAAAGACAGAACACAGGGAAATAAACCCCGAAGCCCCCAGCGCCCACAATGTCCCCTGGAACGCCATCGAAATGACGAAGGGCCAAGGCGACGGCTTTTTCTTTCAAGACATGCTGACTATAAAAGCAGACCGGCCCGCGCGTCCGGGCGGCAAAACGACGTCAGTCAATCTCTTCTTCGTCAATCACGGTTGCCAAAGGACGCGCCCTGCGTGATAACCGTGACCAAAGCCCGCACGTCGTCGCCGTCTTCGGCTTGGGCCGCAAAAGCAAAGACGTTCGCGCCTTCTTTCACCAGAGGCGCGGGACCCTCGAGCACCCCTTCGTCCGCAAGATGGCCCTTGGCGTCGTAAACAGCGTACTTGCCGTCGTCTCCCAGTTCGAGGTATGAACCGCTCTCGAGGATAACGGGAAACACGACGGTCTCTCCGTTCACTGTCACCGTTGGATTCCGCAACGTCACGCTGCGAAGGGGCACACTCTTGATGGGGCCTACGGCGCATTTGACCTGCTCGCCTTCCGGCACGTTGTTCAGATAGAGACTGAGCGATTCAATCTTGTCATAGAACACCCAAACGTGAAACACGGGATAGGCGAACGACATCAGGTTTACGCCGCCTCCGTCCCAACGGTCCCGGCGGGGGCAGTAAGGCCACTCGTACTCCGGAATGGCATAAGACTCGGGCTCGACCAGCTCGACGTAGCGCCAACCCTCGAAATCAAGCGTTACGTAGTGGTCGCTCATGCCGCTGCTGAGATGCGCAGGACACCTAAGTTGGACGTTGAGCACTGCACCCTTGCCATCGCCATGCACCCATAAGCCCAAGCCCTTGTCAGATACATCGGCGAGGGGCTCGAAGGTCCGGCTCGCGGTCGTCCACGCAGCGTGACGCGGACCCCCTGCGTTCTCTGCCGCAAAAACAACCGAAGGTTCGCCCGAAGGACACGGGCCTCCGGTCTGCAGAGCGCCCGCAACGCCAGCGTTTGAACGGATTTCGCCGAAGGCCGCCGGGTCGGCGGTGCTGAGGACAACCGCTTCTTCCGCATCATAAGGCGCCGCATCCAGCAAGGCCTCGATCCGCAGCCGTAGCGGCTGCGAACCGAATCGGTTGTTGCTTGTCCAGGAACTGCCCTTGGCCTGGCCTGCGACTTTATGGCGCGCATAGTCCACCGGCCGGAACTTCCAAGTGTCATCAGGCTCTTGCTCGAGGGTAAACTCCTCGCCAAGCTTGCCAATCCGCTCTTTGACATGCTCGTCAAAATAGTCTGAGCGCCGCAACGTTTCGTATCGCTTGACGATTGAGGCTAAGCGCTTCTGTTCGGCGCTCATGGAATCGGCTTCCTGAGGCCCGTAGCTCAACAGCGAAAGACCGCTGTCAGCGGCGATACATTTACACAACAGATACTCGAACTCGTCCGGGAAGCTCCGTTCCGGCTGGACGCCGTTCCACCCTTTCATCATCCACCAGCCAAGGTTGCCCGGGAGAAACATTCTGCGGTTGCTCCGGTTCGCAATGGTGTGGATGTCGATAAAGCGTTTGGCGCCCCGTTGCGGCACGTCCCACGCCCCCATGCGCGACCGCACGTACCAAAGGTGATGATGGAAGGTGCTCATCTCCATGATTGCCGGCCGTTCGAGCCGCTCCCATAGGGCGTAGACAAACTTCGTGCTGTAATACCATGCGTCCTCGCCTCCGCCGAAAACGTCCGAGGCATCCAATGCATCGAGGTAGATCATGTCGAATCCGCAGGTGTTGAAGACTTCGGCTGTGCGCTCCGCCACCATGTTGTAGAGGGGCGAGCCGCCATCGGGCGCGAACAGACCAAACACCTCGACAAGATGGCTTGCCTCGGTCCCGTTCGGGTGCGCGGCCGCTTGGGTTCCATGGGCGCCCCGCGTGCAGCCCGTGAATGCGTAAGGCGGCTCCTTTCTCACGCCCGCATAGGTGATAAGCTCGTCGCCAACCTGGATGGTCGCACTGTTGCGGACTTGGAAACCCGTCACGGCGGACATGCCTTCCGTCGACTCACTGACGACGATCGTGTCCGCTTCCGCGCTCAACGGTTCAGCGAGGGTGAAGAAAGCGTCCTTGGCGAGATCCGGATGCGGCACAGGCGTCACCCACGGCGTATTCTTCGCGATAAACTGGGCGTAGGTGTGCAGACCCGCCATCATGCCTGCGGCGTGCAGCTTGTCAATAACGGCCTTCAGACTCTCCATACCGTTCGGATACATTTCAGGATCAGGTTCGTAGTCGCCAAAACGGAGCGAGTGCCCGGTATGGAAATCGAGCTGTTCGACGCCCATCGTCTGGGCATACCTGATCCACTGATCGACGTTGGCCTCGGTCACGTCGCCTTTTACATCAATGATGTATGAACCGCGGTTCTGCGGCGCATCCAACGCCCAAGGCCCGCCGATAGGCGATTGCGGCAAATCCTCTGCGGCACGCACCACTTCTTTCATAATTTGGCGCATGGCGTCCGGCTTGCACGCGACGACGGCCGCCTTAGCGCCAACCAGCCCAAAACGCGCAAAGCACTGCGCCCGCAGGTACGTGCTTGGTCCGGGAATCGTCTCAACGTAAGTAAATGCATTGAGCGCCAATACGCATGCTGCAAAGGGTTCATCGAGACGTCCGGCCAGCGTAAGCGGCATGTTGATAAACATGATGCTGTCGGGCGCGGCGCCCTCGACGGATACGACTTCTATTTCCAGATAGCCCGGCTCAGCGCGGACCGCGAACACCACGCGAACGCCGCTGTCGCCGAAAGTTGCCGCAATCCGCCCCGCATCGTACGAAAGGGCCGTTGCCTCGTGCGTCTTGCCGTTCAACACAATGGCCGCGAACCTGCCGGCGCTGTCTTGCTTGCAGTAGTCGGCGCCCGTTGCTTTGCTGGTGAACCCCATGTTGCGCCCATCCGTGTTCAAAACGTAGCGCAGGTAGTCGTTTTCGAGAACCATGTCGTTTTTGCCCGTTATGGTCTCATCGCCGCGGGCCTGAAGCCCAATAAGAGCGAAAAACAGCGAGGCCCGGATCATCCATCTGTAATTCATGTCGTGAGTACTCCCCTGCGCAAGCTCGACAAGACCGAACTCTCCAACTGGATCCGCAACTGCAAGCAGCCGCTGCACATCAGCGGCCCATCTGCGCCGCCCCGCCCCTATGCGCCCCCTTTAGGATTGCGGCGCGCCCTCCTCGCCTAACCTGAACGGTCCTGCGCCACGACGATGCACCCCACGCCATGCGGGTCCAAAGTCAACGCGAGCCGCACCGTGTTCCCGCTCTTGACGGGGGCAATGGTCTTGTCAGCGAATGCATCGACGTATACGACGCCGTCCTGCTCGGGCAATTCGATGACCGGCCCGCTAAAAGTCTCCCTGCGCGCATTGTAGAACGTGTAGGCAATCTCCCGTTCCCCCACGAACCGGTTCGCGTAGATGCCTGCAGCGCAGGTGGGCGCTAGCGTTTCCGCCTCAACGCCTGCAAACGCATCCTTGTGGGCGATCAGGACTCGATGGCATGCGCGGATGGTCCCCTGGGTCTGGGGCGCGAACCATTCCCGCGGCTTTCCCTCGAGCCAGATGCCCTCGCCGTTCCAAAAGGTCCAGCGCACCCCTTCCGCGAAGGTGCCTGTCGGACCGTCGCATCGCAGAATCTCGAAGTTCTTGAACGTGGGGAATGCGTAACGGAAAAGCTTCAGGGGCGCAATGCTCGGACTGTTCTGTTGGCGCTGCATGCTATACGAAAACGCCCCGTTCTGGTACTGGCTGATCACGTCGGTAGGCGTGTACTCGGTGTAGATCATCACGCCCGTTTTCACGGCGTCGACAGCCCTGCGGATCTGCAGCGTCATCTCGGCCTCGTGTTTGAGCGCGTTGCTGGGGACGCGATGACCGTGGTCCGGGCTGTAACACCAGCGAATCGGCCCATTCAAGGAGAACTGATCGATATACATGCCGTCCGCATCCATGCGCTGGACGAAACGGGCATAGCTTTCCGCCTGGACGTCGCGCCAAGGCAACACGCCAGGGCACAATCCAATCTCGCTCGAGTTGGGCCAGCGCACCTCTTCTCCGCCGGGCTGGCGCTGCACCCATTCCTGGCCGTGGCGCCGCCCAATCGGGCCGCGATCGTCGAGCAGATAGCCTTCCGTATAGTAGCCCACGTGCAAACCCCGCTCGCGGACCCCTTCAATAGCTTCTGCAAATCCCTCCCATCCGCCGGGCAGGGACGGACCCTCGTCATAGTGGGCGCCGGGATCGGGGTCGCCCACGCGCCCGTACGTCCGGCCATAGGGCCCGGCAATGCCCCAGTCAAATACATGCAGATACTCAGCCCCGCCAAAAACCTCGTCGACCTCGTCCAGAAACGTGTCGAAACGGTAGGTCTTCGTCTCGGGGTCGACTATCGTGCCGAAGTGTTCGATGTGGAGGAAACCCTGGCGCAAATTGAATGCCTCGCGCCACCATTGCGCATTCTCGGCGACAGGGCGATACCATGTTCGGACCCAGTTCATGTAGTGAGCGAAGGCCGCTTTCCAGCCGCCCGTATGCACGTGCAGTTCCGCCGGCGCCAGGGTGTACACCTCGAGCGCATCGAGGGTCCGCGGCTGGTAGAGGATCAGCATCATGATGCCCGCCGGTTGCTTCACGAGGTCGTAGCGTTTCTCGAGCAGCTCGAGATCCTTGACCAACAGACTGACGCCGCCGCCTGCTCGCGGATTATAAGCGTCCATGAACTGCATGGGCATGAAGGAGCCGCCGTACCACTTCGCGTACTCGCCCAGTTCGTCGGTGAGAATCGTCTCGGCGGCAGGCATGAGGTACCACATCGCCGCGGCCTCGTCGATAGCCAGTCCTGAGAAACGCGGCCCAATGGGTTCAACCGTGATGGGCGCCGTGCCCGTG
>CAZBQH010000463.1:0-14392 GCA_964493915.1 uncultured Nitrospiraceae bacterium | reverse complement strand
CAAGCCGCGTACACCAGCTCACGGCTTCGTCCACGCCAAATCCAAAGTCCGTCTTAAGTGCCGGCGTCACAGGCAACTCGAAACCGTAGACTTTCGCCTCAATGAAAAGGTCGACAGGGTCCAGGTCCGGCGACCGCAGCTCGAGCAACCCCGTGTATACGCCCGCAGCCGTCCCCCGAGGTGCATAGACCGTAACCCATATAGGCGTGCAGGCCCCGCCCCACGCCGTAAAAGGTATGTGGGCGGGAAGCGCGTCGGGGACCTCGCCCGTAAAACTCTCAAAATGCGTAGGCACCCGAACCGGATAGTAAGAAACGTTGTGGACCGCAATGCAATCGGCCGGGATTGTCGCGCCCATCCGGGTGTTGACCAAGTCATGAGGCCGAACCACGACATCATGCAGCGCAGCGCCTTCCGGAGGTCTGAGGACCACCTGAAACGACTCAGCCTCGTTGGCTGCGAGCGTCAGGTTCCAGATCGGGTCGAAGGACCCCCGCGGCTTAGGTCTGTCTTCGCGGAAAACCTTGTCGAGCGACGACTCAAACCAAAGGGCCGTACCGTTCACCATGGCGACAGGCCGTTCCAGCGTCCTCGCGCCGCGGTCGCGGAGATAGGGCGCGTAGGTCCAGGGCGCCATGGCGGCGCGTTCCGGATTCCCCACCACGAATTGCGTATCGATCTCGCCATGGGGCGAAGACGTGTCCTGTCCAAGTTTAAACAGCTTGCCTCCCGATGAAAGCCGAGCCTGAATCCCATAGGCTCCGGCGGCAGGCGCCTCCCAATCGTACGTGCAGCGAACGAGCTTATCCGGGGCAAGGGCAAACTGCTTGGCGGGCAATCGCCATACGGCGTCGCCAGGACCCAGCACCATCGTCTCGATAATTGTTCTCGGAAGCGGCTTGACCGATGTGAACAACAAAAAAAGCTTGCCCTGCTCGTAGTCGAGCTGCATAGCAAGCTCGTCCGTGGCAAAATCGATGTGCTCCAGACCGCGCACCACGTTGATGCGATAGACCGTTTCCCATCGGTCGCCCGGCGCGATCAGGAGGGGCGCATAAGCCGTCTGAAAACCGCTCACATTCTCGGAGACGTTCTCGAAAGCAAGGAAAGAATGAGTCGTGTTTGCGTCGAATACGGCGTAAACCGTCTGCCGTTCCACCGGGTCCGTCACGGCAATCCAATTGCGGGAAGCGGGATAATAGGTATTCCGATCAACCTCTACGACCCCGTCGAGCGTGGGGACATCGATTCGGTCGCCCTCGTCAACCTCACCGCCAGGCGCCGTCTCATTGCGTACCCATGGCGCCACCCACTGTTCCTCTGTGCCTTTGTGTTCCACGGTCCACTTGACTCGGATCGAGGATTCCCCTGGGTCCATCGTCACCGTGCGCAGCACCCGCAGGCCCCTGATGTTAGGCCCGTCGCAGTCATAGCTGTAGCGCAGAGTCGGTGGGCCATTCGAGCTGTCGAGGGTCTCCATCCGCTCGTTCAGGCGGCGGTTCGGAACGTACGGGCTGTCCACGCCGAAACCCTCGAGGAGCAGCCCTTCCCCCACGGCAAGGTTATCTTGAGCGCCAACAAGGCCAAGGTGTTCGATTGCACCGCCTTGGTCCGGCGCCATGCGCCATTCTAGGTAATGGCCCTTGACCTGTACTGTGTCATCGACCCCTTGCCCCCCACCGTCCGTTCCAAGAACGACCGCCAGCGTCAAAACCGCATTAAAAACCTGCACTTGTTAGCCTTTTCGGATTGGCAGACCCGCTACGTTTTTCCCCGCATACCTCAGAACCGGGTGATTGTTTCTTCAGAGACCAAGCACGTCTTGCATGTCGTAGAGCCCGGGCCGAGCATCGAGTACGAAACGGGCCGCGACCAGTGCGCCTCGGGCGAAATTGTCACGACTGTGCGCCTTGTGGGTCAGCTCAATTCGCTCCCCTTTGCCAATAAAGCTGACTGTATGCTCGCCCACAACGTCGCCGCCGCGCACCGCATGAACGCCGATCTGTCTGGCCGGGCGTTCGCCCGTCATTCCGTGGCGGCCGAAAACCGCCTCGTCCGGGTAACGCAACCCCAAGGCTTCCGCAGCCCGTTCGGCCAATCGCATGGCCGTCCCGCTGGGACTGTCCTTCTTGAGACTATGGTGGGTCTCGACAATCTCGATGTTGTAATCGAGGCCGAGGATCCGGGCTACTTCGCCGGTCAGTTTGAAAAGGAGGTTGACGCCAACGCTCATGTTGGGCGCAAAAACGATGGCCGTCCGCTCCGCGCAGTCGTGCAGCCGCATCTTTTGGTCATCGGAAAGGCCCGTTGTGCCTATGACCGACGGTTTCCCGGCGGTTGTCGCGCGCTCGACATGGTCGACGCAAGCGCCGGCCACGGTGAAATCGATCAGAACGTCGCTCTTGGCGATCTCGCTGCCCGCGTCGGCAGACACAACAACAGATTGTTCCTTTCCGCTCTCACCGCCAACAGTTAGCGTGGTTCCCGCATACGTGGCAAGGTCGACAGCGCCCGCAATGCTGATATCTTCCGCCGCGGCCGCCAACTCGAGGATACGCCGTCCCATACGCCCGCAGGCGCCCGCTACGCAGATCTTCATAGGGATGCCCTCCGGTCTGCTGTCAAACGACGCCGAGCCGCTCGAGGATCGGCAAGAGCTTGGCGAACATATCGGCCCTCATCGGCGTGAGCGGCAAACGCAACACGTTCTTGATCAGGCCCATTGCGGCCAGGCTGGCTTTCACGGGCATCGGGTTGGTTTCCAGGAAAAGCCCCTTAAACAACGGCATCAGCTCGAAATGAAGCCTGCGGGACTCAACAAGGTCTCCAGCCGCGCAGGCCGCGCATAGCGCAGCAGACTTCGCCGGCACAACGTTCGCCGCAACCGAGACGGCGCCCGTCGCCCCCAACGCCATCATCGGCATGGTCAGACTGTCGTCGCCCGAGAGCACCGTGATATCGCAAAGGCCGAGTATCATCGAAACCTGATCCACGCTCCCGCAGGCCTCCTTAACAGCCACAATGTTGTCGATCTTGCTCAGTTCTGCAATGGTCTCCGGCAACATGCGCGTAGCAGTACGGCCGGGCACGTTGTAAAGCACAATAGGGATATCGACCTCTTTCGCAATGGTCGTGTAATGAGCAATCTGACCTTCCGGCGTCGGTTTGTTGTAATAGGGAGTAATTACCAAGGCACCGTCCGCCCCCACGTCCCGAGCGAAACGCGTGAGAGCCAAGGCTTCGCGCGTGCTGTTCGAGCCGGTCCCTGCAATAACCGGCTTCCTGCCAGCAACGCGTTCCACGACGAATTTGATGCAGGCTTGCTGTTCCTCATGGCTGAGGGTAGCTGCCTCGCCCGTACAACCACACGGCACAATCCCATCTGTGCCGTTCTCGAGGTGGAAATCCACGAGCCGTCCGTAAGCCTCGAAGTCGACTTCGTAATCCTCTCTAAACGGCGTCACGATAGCAACGATAGATCCACGAAACATAGCGATTCTCCCACTGGCCTGATTGATCGATCCGGGCCTCGGGCCCGTCGTGGAAATGCGATTGTAGCACAAGGCCTTCCTTGCTGCATGCAGAACACTGCAACGGTCTCAGAAAGGCGTCTCGCCCTCGCCTGGCGGCTCCCCGGCCACATAGCCCGTCTCCTCGAAGCCGGGATAGGACGACCGCCGCGGTGCAGCGTCCTCTTCGGGTCCCGTGGAGACAGTGCTGAAACGCTGAAACTCCCGGTCAAACACCAGATCGAGCTTGCCTGTGGGACCATTGCGCTGCTTGGCTACCTGCAGATGAATGAAGTTCTCGTTGCCCTCCGTATCATGAGCCGGCGGCCTAGACAGCATCAACACCACGTCAGCGTCCTGCTCGATGGCGCCCGACTCGCGCAGGTGCGAGAGCTTCGGCATCCCTTGGTCGTCCTTTTCTGCTTCGCGGCTGAGCTGGGACAGCGCCAAGACCGGAATTCTCAGCTCGCGGGCAATACCCTTCACGCCGCGCGATATCTCGGCAATCTCGACTTGGCGGTTCTCCACCCGGCCTACTCCCGACATCAGCTGAAGATAATCGATAACGACCAGGTCGAGCGCATTCTGCGATTTGTGCCTCCTCACTTTCGACCGCAGGTCAAGCATGCTGATATTGACCGAATCATCAATGTAAATGGGCGCACGGCTGAGTTTGTCGGCGGCCGCCGTCAGCTTGGGAAACTCGGTCTGAGCAAGGAACCCCGTCCGAAGCCGCCTCGAGTTGATCCGTCCTATCATGCAAAGCAAACGCTGCACAAGCTGCTCCTTCGACATTTCCAGGCTGAAGATCAACACCGACTTGCCCAATTGCACTGCCGCGTATTCCGCCAGGTTCAGGGCAAAAGCCGTCTTTCCCACGGACGGGCGTGCCGCGACGATCACCATATCAGAAGGCTGCAGACCCGACAGCAACTCGTCCAATTTGCTGAACCCCGTTGCCAGCCCCGTGATCCCCGAGTGGGCGCGGATGATTTCTTCGATCCGGTTGATGCTGTCTTCGAGCAGGTCTGCGACCTTGTAGATAGGACGCAACTGGCGCTGCTCGGCAATCGCAAAGATCCTCTCCTCCGCTTTGTCGAGTAGATTCCGCACCTCGTCCGCACCCGCGTAGGCCTCGCCCACAACCTGGGTACAGATTGTGATCAGCTTACGCAGCACCGAGCAGTCCAGCACTATCTGGGCGTAGTAATCGACATTCGCCGACGTGGGAACCGCTCCGGCCAGTTCGCCAATGTAGGACGCTCCGCCAGCGGTCTCAAGGGCGCCGTCCCGTTGGAGTTGCTCCACCAGCGTTACGGCGTCGATCGGGAAATCCTTGCGGAACAACGATACCATCGATTGGTAAATGAGCTGGTGCGCCTCCACATAGAAAACGTCCTCGCTCGCCTCGTGCAGAATCTCGATCGCCGTTCCGACCGCGTCAGGGTTAAGAAGCATGGCGCCCAGCACCGAGCGTTCCGCATCGATATTCTGCGGAGGCATGCGGTCAAACGCAGACTGCTGCTGGTTGCGCTTCTTAACCAAGTTAGCTCGCTTCTCCTTCGGTCTCTCCGGCTTCCTCTTGCACGGCCTCTTGCTCGCTGACCACCCAAACCTTTACGCTCGCATCAACGCCCAATCCCAGACTCACGGGCACGGTATAGATCCCAAGAGCTTTGATAGGCTCCTCCAGATGGATGTTCTTGCGATCAATACTATAATGCAATGCTTGCAGCTCGGCCACGATCATCGCTGAAGTCACTGAACCGAAGATCTTGTCTTCTTCGCCGGCCCGGGCCTTGATTTCGACCGTCTGCCTGCTTATTTCCCTCGCAAGCTCTTGCAGCTTGGTCCGCAACTGCTCTTCCCTCCGCTTGATATCGCGTTTTTCATGCTCGATCTGCTTGGCGCTTGCCGAATCAGCTGCCACGGCCAGCTTCCGCGGGATAAGATAGTTCCGCGCATAGCCATTGGCTACTTTGACCATGTCGCCCATGCTGCCTAGATTGCTTACGTTCTCACGCAGTATCACATTCATAATGGTTCACCTCCTTTCAGTCGCTCAATTCAGTCGCGCAATCCTGGATGCGCCGCCTCAACACGCGCTCAGATCCACTACGGCCCGCCGTCAGATCCGTTGCGCCCGCTAATGGCCTTGTGCAGCCGGTCTACATGACGGCGGAAATGGCTCCATGTATCAAAAAGCCCCAGCAGACTCAACAGAGGCACCCCCCCGAGCATTGAGAATACCACCGCGACTGCCACATAAAACAGAGCATTCGGCCGCAGCACGCTCGCCACATAGGCCAGGATCGACAAACCGTTCAGCGCATAGATAAACGCCAGAACCAGCGCCGCGTTCCAACTCATGGTCCGGAGCCACGCCGTCGGCCAGTACTGATCCGCAAACCACGCCAATGCCGTCGCAATTACGACCCACACCAACCATTCCGGCGGACGCATCGTCCGAAACTGCCCCCGGCATCCTATCTCCGGGTCACGCCTTTGCGTCCAACGGCCCATTACGAACACAACAAGACAGGTGCTCGCCAAAACCGGCAACGTAAAGACCCCTGGGACAAGGTCTACCCAATGTGCGCGATACCAGCCGAAGTTCCGGAGAAGGCCCTCGTATTGATCCGCCGGCATCTGCTGTTCAGCCTGTTTGATCTGGGCCAGAACGGCCTCATTGATCTCGTCAATATAGGCCTTCCATTCCTGAAAACCCGTCGCCAGATCAATGAGCAGGGCCGCGACAACGCATGCCGTCACAGCCGCTGCAATCCAGCCGCAAAACCAGCGGCGGGAAAGACCGATCCCTAGCGGCAGGCCCGCGCTCCCGTGCAGTGCATAGACAACCATCGCACGAAAACCGCCACCCATCGCCAGCGCCGCGAGAACAGCGCAGGCCACTAAGCCCAGAGCCTCCCCCATCCTCCTTCGGCTTGCGTAGACCGCAACCGGTATCGGCGCAACCACCACGCCAGACGGATTCGGCCCGAAAACGGCGCAGAAAGCAAATACGCCGAACGCGGTCAGACCATAGAAAACAAGGCTCGTAACGCGGCGTTCAGTCAATCCGCAGCCTAATCAGCCACATACGGAAGCAAGGCTATCTGGCGCGCCAACTTGACTGCCCGCGTCAGCATCCGCTGATGCTTGGCCGTCGTACCCGTGATCCGGCGCGGAATGATCTTACCCCGTTCCGTAATGTAATGCTTGAGCAAGCCGATATCTTTGTAATCAATGTATACAACGCGATCAATGGTGAGACGGCTCACCTTATGCTTGGACAGGGCCTTTTTCTTGCGTTTTTTTCGCGCCCGTGCCCGCGCCTTCGCAGATATTTTCGCCATACTCGAGTTTTCTCCGATTGGGTGACGTCAGAACGGAATATCGTCCTCAGGAACAGGCTCCTCGATCTCGCGCGGCTGGGGCTTCGGCGCCGGGGCGCCCGACTGATCAGCCCAGTCCAACTGCTGAACACGCAGGGCCTGCACCTCGATCATCGAACGCTTCTGGCCGCTGGTTTTGTCTTCCCAGTCATTGCTGCGAAGCCGCCCTTCGACCAGAATGGGGCGGCCCTTCTTCAAGTTTTCCCCACAAAACTCAGCCGTCCTGTTCCAAGTGGTTACGTTAATGAACAACGTATCCTCGCGCCGCTCGCCCTCCTTCGTCTTGTAGACCCGCGTCACTGCTAAACGCAGTCTCGAAAACGCAGCGCCGCTAGGGGTGTAACGCAACTCAGGATCTTGGGTCAGGCGTCCCGCGAGGATCACCTGGTTGAGATCAGGCATCCGGAGATCTGACATCCGTCCGTCCTTTCCAGGTTCGTTTCGCTAGTCTTCGTCCGCTTCCTCTTCGTCCTCGTCGTTGTCTTCATCCCGCCGCCGTCGATCCGGCCGGCTGCGCCGCGGGCGATCGTTTCTCTCTTCGTCACCCGAATCCGCATTGGCCCTTACCTCCTCTTCGACCCGTTGCTGCTGCTCGGCTTCGAGCCGCAACGTCTTCGCATCGAAATATACAACCAAGTGCCGTATAACGGATTCAGAAAGCCGGAAGTAGTTTTCCAGCCTACCAATGAAGCTCGGGGCAGCTTCAAAACGGAGCAAAACATAATAGCCTTCGCTGAAGTGTTCAACTTCGTAGGCAAGCCTCCGCTTCCCCCAGATCTCCGAGCGCACGATAGCCCCGCCGTTCTCTGCAATTAACGCCGCGGTTTTATCGGCCACCGTCTGGATCTCCTCGTCCTTCATATCGGGACGGACGATGAAGAGCGCTTCGTAAGTCCGCAATGAGTTCACCTCCTTTTCAAAGTGCTTCGCTCCCCCGGATAGGGGGAAGCCATGCAAAGTATTGCAGGCACAAAGGTTAACGCTTTCCAGCCGACGGCGCTCAGACGCGCCGCGACGGCCAGAGAGCATCGGATCCCGCCCCAGCACCCGCGAAACACGAATGATACCACAAAACCGTGTTTTCCTCAACCACGAGTCGCAGGCCTCCAAGTGCACCCGTCTGCCCGCCATTAATTTGCAGCTTCGGCTCCTTATCTAGTATAGTATTTTAACTGGGAGTACTCTTTTACTCTGCTCTCCCACGAACTAAAGGGTGAACCGCTTTGAAAGAAAACATTCGTGCACTTCTGTCGTCGGCGCTCCTCGTCCTTCTTATCCCTGCGTGCGCCCCGCCTGCGGCCTCTCCATCGCACCCCGGTGCGCAGACCAAAATCCAGGGCGGACGTTCCTCGGCCCCCTTAGACGCCGCTCCAGCTCCCCTAACAGAGAAAACACAAAAGACGCGAAACAAACGCATTGCAGCGCCCCCGCAGACTCGCGCCAACGTCGTGTGGATCGTCCTTGACGCTTGCCGCGCCCACAACCTCTCCTGCTATGGCTACGAGCGCGAGACTTCTCCCCATATCGACGCCTTGGCCCAAGACGGCGCCCTCTTCGAGCATATGTATGCAACCGCCTTAGAGACCAGGCCGTCGGTCTCCTCGTACATGACCGGTCGCTACTTCCCATTCTATTACTTGACTGTCAAGCCAGGCATTAGCCTCGAGTACCTGGCCCCCCGGCCTACTGAGATGCTCGCCCCCACCATCTTTGCTGACAATGGGTATGCCACCGTTGTTTTCTCAGCCCACGGCGGATATCTTCAGAACCATGCTGCACTCGTCCAGGCTTTTGACGAAGCCCACGTACTGGCGCCCGCAAAAACCGCCCAGACTTCCACGGACGAGGCCTATGCCGACTTTGGCGCTCTCAACGCCGCAGTAGCCGAATGGTTGGGAAAACGGCCCCCTCAACCATTCTTCATGTACCTCCACGCGATGGACACGCATTTCCCTCACGTGTATCGACCGGAGTTCCACAGTAAATGGCTGCCCTCGGGCGAGGAACCAACGGGCATTAGAAACGGGCAGCCGGTCGCGCCCCCAGGCACGGACTATACTTTCTCGGAAGAAGACATTGTTTACCTCCAAGGTCTGTACGACGGTTCACTCGCCTATACAGACCACCAGGTAGGAAAACTCGTCCAGGCCCTGAAGAACGCCGGGGTCTATGAAAACACCCTATGCATTGTAACTGCCGACCACGGGGAGTTGCTGGCGGAAGACGGGCGCATATGGGGCCATGGCGGAGTGCACTATCCAGGCGGCCCCGTTCTAGGTACAAGCTGCCTGCGCAGGGTCCCATTTATTATCAGGGGACCAGGCATATCCGCCAATCAGCGCATTCACCAACTCGCCGAGCTGACCGACCTTCTACCTACCCTGGTAGACTGGTTGAAGCTGCGCACGGAAGCGGAATTTGACGGCAAAAACCTGGCATCGCTCATTCTGGATCCCGCAGCCCCTCCCATTCATGCCTATGCTGTTACGCGCGCCAGAAACATCGATCACGAGCCGCCGGTTCTCTTTGTCGACGACAACAAGTTCGTGTTCCAATACGATGCCAAGACCGGCGCCCAGTGGCTTTGGGAGACGCCTCACTCGACTGCGTCGCTCAAAAACGTCCTCGACCACAAGCCGGATGAGGCAGTCACACGAAAAACCTATGTCGAAAAACACTTGCTGCCTCTTTGGCAAAAAAGCGCTGCGAGCGGCCGCTCGCATATGTATACGCTCCATTACACGGCAGCAACCTTGTCGCCGAGCGACGCTGTTCATCCCGTCGGCAAAGAGGCTTCCCAGGGAACAGACGGCCGCGCAGTATGGCAGTTTCGTTACTCGAATCTGTTCAAAGAAGGACCGGGCCTGGACCTCCCGCCTGTCGATTTCCGCATATCCCTGCCGATGCCGCCTGCTGACTACGCCGTCTTGATCGAGTGGTGGCATGCCCCTCACCACGGCTTTCAGATCAAATCCCGGCCTGACGCACCTTTGACAACGCTGGCTGGAGGCTTTGAAGGAAGCACGAAAGAAGGCTTCGGCTTTACAAACATCGGCCTTGCGCCTCTAGAAAACGGCGTCCATCTGGCTATCGACGACCTTCCGGGGCGCGATGCGAGCATGCGGCGGATTCGCCTCATCTCCGCCGATTATGTCCATCTCCTCCCCGACATTGAGAAGCCCCAGGAAAAGGCGGCTGAGCTTCCCGAGACGAGCGAAACCGAGATTCAAGACCACCAGGAACGTCTGGAAGCCCTTGGATATCTGTAAAAGTCGGGGACCTCGTCACAAAAGGATCGCAGCGCCGCAAGGCCTGTCTGCCTGAATATCGTCACAGGGTCTCAACGTAAGAAAGCGCGGGCTAATGTCCGGTTGCGAGGGCCCGTGCGTCCGAAGCGTCCACATACCCTACGGCACATACTCGGCGTCTACCCATTTCCGGACGCTGTTGATCAGCTTGATCGCCTCAGACCGTGCCGCATCTTCGATCGTCAGGACCTGCTCACGTAGAACGCCCCCCTCGAGCAGGTGCCGGCGCATCGTGCCCCCAAGCAACCCGGATGAAACGGGCGGGGTCAACCATGCGCCCCCTATGCGCAGCGCCACGTTGGCCACGGTCGTCTCCGTAAGTTCGCCTTTCCGGTTCCACAGCAAGACGTCGTCGCAACCCGGCCGGGAAGCACGCGCCTGATCATAGACCGAGCGGTTGGTCGTCTTATGGAACAGAAACGGATTGGACTCGTCGACGGGTTCGCGTGCAAGACTGATCCGACTGCGGCGCGGGACCGGCGCGGGCCCCACCTGGATGGTACAGCATCCTCCGCGATCAAGGAGCAACCGGACCTTGAACAAGCCCTTGGAAAGGGAGGTTGTGTCGCGGATCAATGCAGCGCGGATGGTCTCGCGGTCGCACGCAAAGCCGAAGTACGCGGCGCTCGAAACAAGGCGGTCCATATGCTCGTCGAGCAGGAAGAATGCGGAAGCGTTCGCATCATACAAAAGGGACTCGAGCAGTTGGAACTCCGGCCTGGGTTGCGCCACAACGCGCGCTTTGACGAAACACTCCTCGTACTCGCCCTCGGGGGTTGAACCCCAGGTGACGCCTCCACCCACATGGTACTCCGCCGCTTGCCTCTCGGCATCGATCACAGCCGTGCGGATCGCCACATTAAATGAGCAGGACCGGCCGCTCCACCAGCCGACGGCGCCGCAATAGACACCCCTCGAGTACGGCTCGATCTCGCGGATAATCTCCATGGTCCGTACCTTGGGCGCCCCTGTCACCGATCCACTGGGAAACAGAGCTTTCAGGATCTCGGGCACGCCGACCCGGGTCTGGCTGCGGATAGTCGAGGTCATCTGCCAAAGGGTCTCATAACGCTCTACGGTGAAAAGACTGTCGACCGCCACCGTACCGGTCTCGCTGATACGGCCCATGTCGTTGCGAAGTAGGTCAACAATCATCACGTTCTCAGCCTGGTCCTTCTCACTTTCGGCGAGTTCACGGGCCATCGCGGCGTCTTCCTCAGCCCAACGTCCGCGCGGCCGCGTACCCTTCATGGGCCGCGTGACAAGCACGCCGTTCTCAAGCCGGAAGAACAGTTCCGGCGAGGCGGAAAGCACCTTGAAACGCCCCGTGTCAAGATAGGCCGCGTAGTCTGCCCTTTGGGCCAGCCAGAGCGCGTCGAACCACGCGGCCGGATCGCCCCCGAAGCTCGCCCACATCGGAAAGGTGTAGTTGACCTGATACGTGTCGCCTGCGGCAATCAGTTCGCGGATGCGGCCGATGGCCTCGGCGTAGGCGGTGGCCGTCACGCCGGTTTCCCATTGACCCAAGGTGAAAGCCTCTCGAGCTGATGCAGGCGGCGCCGCCGTCCGGCTTTCCTCGTAAAGCCCAAACCACAACAGCGGCAAATCGCCTGGACCATGGGTCTTCAGAAAGCGGTTCAAGGCAGGCGCCGCTTCGTAGGCAAGATAGCCTGCCGCGTGCAGCCCTGCCCGCACAGCCCCCGAAACCCGTTCGAGGCACGGAACTACGTCGCCTACCGAATAGGCAACTACGATCTCGACAGGCGCCGATAACACGACCTGCCGTTCGGTTGATACGAAACGTGCGTCACCTGTCCGCCCGGAATCGATCAATAGCAGTTCATCCTCTCATAGCCACGGGCGCTGTTGACCCCCTTTGCGTCATGTTTCCCTGGCAGACGGCGAATTGCAGTTTGCACATGGGCCGATCCACGAACGGCATGTCCTTATCTCCTCGGCGTTCAGCGCCTCGTCAAGCTCGTGTCCGCGTCAGAAAACCTGCTGAACTTCCGGGCTCCTCTTCCTCGGGGCGCTTCCTGCAGGCCGGTTCCCTGGCTTCACTCGAATACAACCATCTCGTGACCCGCCACCTCCGGAATAACCGTGGTTGCGCAGCCGTCCTCGATGTGAAACGCAAGCGGCGTCTCGGAAGGCGCCAGATAAACCGACTTGGGTCTGCGCGGCAGCCGCACCTTCACCTCCACATCATGCAAAGGGATGACGTCCTCAATGATGTCGGCCTGCTTCGAGCGCGCCTCCGGGATGTAATGGAGTACATGCAAGACGTAGCGGTCGGGCTCGACCTGGTGATTCAAGTTAACGCGGGCCGTCGAGGGTGCGTTCGTGCGCACAACAGGGTCGGGCAATAAGCGTTCAAGGGCGTTGAGCACGAGCCGTTTATGGGCCGCCATGCCCCACTCGTGGTACATGCTGAAGAACGGGTGTGAGAAGTAAATCACGCGGCCATTCTGCACGGCAGCGGGGTATTCGCTCTCGCTTTCGAAAGGCGTCTGGCGATGGGAACAGAAGTGCTCATAGGTACGGCTGAAGTAGGGCTTCCACAACGCCGCCAACACTTCAGCCCCCTCTTTGGGCTGCACCCAGAGACCGCGCTCATAAAGCACATAGGGCGTCTCGGCGAGCCCGGCTAGCAAACTCGCACGCGGCATCACGTACTCTGTGTCAAACTCGGATTCGCATACAAAATCGACGCCCATGGCGTCAAGGGCAAAACGGTCCCCGTTCAAGGCCGAACGATAAGACAAAATGAGATTGCCTCCATGCTCGAGATAAGCCTCCAGTTTGGCGCGAAACGCGTCGTCTACCGCAATCGTGTCCGGGAGGATGACGACGCGGTAACGGCTCAGCGCGCTCTCCGCGTCGATTACGTCGAACTGGTGATGCCCTTCCTCGAGCATCCGGTAGGCGCCCCGGATAGCAGGCCCAAGCCCCCCAGGACGCCCGCCGGTTGCCGATTCGGGTGTCGCCACGCCGATGTCGCTCACCGCCTCGACGCCGCCGCACCAGGGTTCCTTCGCAGCAACCTGTTGGTAGACGCTGCCAATTAGGGCATAGGTAGCTGGGCAAATCCGGCCCGAGGGATGAAGCTGGTCGCCGACGCAGCACTTGGCCCCATGGGCGATCGTCGTGAAACACTCATATTCAAGGGCCGCCCGGTTCTTAAACCCGCCGAAATCCCCCCAGAGTCCATGGAACTTGCCGGTCATTCCAATATACTCGCGGCCCAGCGTCTTGACGTAGCGAACCGTAATGGGAAAATGCTCATAACCCCACCCGGCCCGCAGTCCCGGCAGCGACTCGATCTCGAGATGGGTGTATGCATCAAGAGACCGGCGGATGGAAGGTCCAATATGGCCGGCATTGTAGAAGATTAAACAGTCTGGGCTGTATGTGCGGATGGTCTTGGTAATTCGCTCCTTGTAACGGGCGACCACCTCGGCGGCATGCCGATCGCGGTCCGTCTCCGAGGCAGGGTCATAGCCTTTCGCGCGCATGCTCGCCATGCAGTAAGGACAACAGCAAGGATCCTGGAAAATGATGTCCAGCCAGACCCCGTCGACAAGGTCGCCGAATGTTTCGAGCACGTCGACGACTTGCGCCTCGTGGTAGTCCACGTAAGGCGTGTTCAGACACAGCTTTTTCCAGGCAGGCTGGAGCGGGCCAGCCCCGAAGGGTCTGCCGTCTGCCGTCCGCTCGAGCCATTCGGGATGGGTCCGCGCGACGTATTCATCCCACCCGCAAGTGATGTAAACGGGCGTCGCGATGCCAGCGGCGCGGCATGCCTCCAACTGCTCCTTGAGCAGGTTGATCTTGAGAGATGGATGTTTGTTGCTGAATTTCTTGCTGTCGTAGTAGACCCAGCCGTGGTGACACCGCGCGAAAAGATTAATCGAGTTGACATAAGCATCCTTGAGCGTTCGCACAAACGCCTCGGCGTCAAACCCGTCGCCTACGCCGGGGATGGCCTCCGACGTATGAAAATCCATATGAATCTGCCTGAAAGGAAGCTGTTTCATATCCTCTTCCGTCCTTATCCCGTTGGTCTCTTTCTCAAAACCCCGCACGCCCCGGCGGCATTGCACCCCAGAGCCTTCCCGATCCTTTCGATCACAAAAGGCCGACCACCAGTACCAACAGCAAGGCAGCGAAAGTCAAAGTG
>CAZBQH010000462.1:0-7700 GCA_964493915.1 uncultured Nitrospiraceae bacterium | reverse complement strand
CGTCGGCCATAGCCGCAAACGAACACCCGTCGATCAGAAGACGCCCGCGATTCCCCAGACAATGGATGCCGTCGGCGTTAGTGGACAGCAGCCGGTCTGAGCCGGGCGTCCGCTCGACGCGCAACCCGTGGATGGTCACATCCTCATTAAGCCCCCACAAGGTCGCCAACGAAGGCGCGGCGTGGACCGCAACCTCCTCAACTTCCACACCTTGACATGACCAGGCCGTCACGGCTGCACCGCTGTTCCTGCGGGCCATGTGCACATAACGCGCTCCACAGGCCGCCCCGGCCCGCTGCAAAACTTGCCCGTCTTTTACCGTAAAGCGCCAAGTGCCTTCCGGCGTCTCTTCCCACCTCTCGACGAAGACGGGAACTGGGCCGTACTGCTCGTGGCCCGTTTCAGGCGGCTGGACAACAGGCCCCCAGCTTTGTCCCGCCGAAGCGAAGCAGGGCGCTGCCGGCGTGAGGTATCCTGCATCGCAACGCAAGTCAAAGCGCCCCGCGTTATAGTCCGCAGAGACAATCGTACCTTGGGTAAAAGGCGGCGGGTCGTAGTCGATGCACAGATTGGCGAGCCGCACGCGGCGGCACGTCTCGAAGCGCACCGCGCCAGCAACCGGATCCGTAATCATCAAGTAGGTAGACGGCCCGGCGCCCTCGAGCGCCAACTGCTGTGCGCCTCGAATGGGGAGCGCGTCGGCGGCGCCTTCCTCAGGCGCCACGCGGTAGACCCCAGCCTCAAGACGCACGACCGACGGCCTGCCTGACGCCATTGCCGCCGCGATAGCCGCGCGAATGCCCGGGCCTACATCTGCCGGCACGTCAGGCATGGCCCCGAAATCAGCTACGCTGAAAACGCGAGGCGCATCGGCCTGAGCTTCCGGAGAAGGGTCCGGCATCAAAAGGTGATTTGCCGCGAGGCTGCAGAAGATTAGACATCTCATGGCGATGAGGGTAGCAAGTCAGGGAATTGAGATGCCAGTCTGCGGCAATGTGCAAGATCGTTGCCAAACCGTTGTTGACAAAAGAAATGTTTTTGCATACAGTGGCCTATCATCGTGCCAATCCGAGTCGACCGGCGTCGTATACGAAGGAAGGAGAGGTCATGCAGCTCGACTACGGCCGCTATCTGGACAAGATATACGGGGGCTGGCTAGGCAAATGTATCGGAGGAACTATCGGCGCGCGCTTTGAGGGACAGAAGCACTGGATCGAGGTGGGAGACGGGGAATTGTTCCCCGAAACGGTGCCGCCGAACGACGACCTGGACATCCCTGTGCTTTGGCTCAAAGTGCTCGAGGAAAAGGGCGCTGCGGTCCGGGCAGACGATCTCGCCGAAGCGTGGCTCGCCCATTGTTGGTATCCCTTCTGCGAGTACGGCAACTTCCGGCGCAACTGGAGCCTCGGGATCCATCCGCCGACATCCGGTGTGTACAACAACCCATTCTACGACACGGGCATGGGCTGCTCGATCCGCTCCGAATTGTGGGGCTACACCTTCCCCGGGGCGCCGAGCCTCGCGGCCCGGTACGCGGCGATGGACGGCGGCCTCGATCACGGTTCCGAAGCAATCGCCGTAGAGCAGATGCTGGCCGCCATGGCCTCGCTCGCCTTCTTTACGAACGACATCCGCCGGCTTATGGACGAGACCATCCATTATCTGCCGAGCGGGACGCATTTGCGCAGGATAGTGGACCTCGTCCGTGCTTCCTATGAAGAAGGGCTCAGCCTGAGAGACGCGCGCGAGCGCTATCTCCTCTTAGGCGGCCAGACAGAGGCCTGCGACGCGCATTCGAACGTGCCTATCATCTTCCTTGCCCTGCTTTACGGGGAAGGCGACATGGAAAAGACCATGCGTTCGGGACTCGCCTGCGGCTACGACACCGACTCGACCCTCGCGACCTCCGGCGCGTTCATTGGCCAGATCCTCGGCGCGAAGAGTATTCCTTCGGCCATGAAAGACCCAATCGGCGACGAACTCGTCATGGGGATTGAATATCAGCGGCCCGAGATGACCCTCTCGGCTTTGGCGCGCGACACCGCGCGGATGGGCTTGCTATTTGCCAGGACGTGCGCCACGGACGTCCACATCGAGAACGCCCCCGCAATTCAACCATTACCCTCATCAGCCGAGGGACCGTCTACCTGGCTCCGAAGCAGTTACGCGGGACGGCCTTGCGCCGCCCCGGGCGATCGCCTTGAGGTACGCATCGAAGTCGAGGGCGCGCTGCCCGGAACGGCCGTCCTCAGTGTCAGGACGCCCGAGGGTTGGAGCGTGACGCCGGAATCGGTCGAGGTGGGTCCGCTGGTACGTTCGGCTGCCTTCACAGTACAGGCCGCGCAGAATCCCGCCGACTGGCCTATGCAACATTTGTTTCACGCGGAACTCGACGGAGCGGCTCATGCGCGACATACCTTCGGCGTCGCCGGCGCGGGCATCTACCGCCTGCTCGGGGTTTTCTTCGACACACTTCCGGAAGATAAAGAGAAGTTCCAGTTTTTCCGTTTCATCAACCACCACTTCGCGTCGCTTGACCGGGACTATCTGCCCGAACCGGATGTCGATGCGGAGGCGCGCTTCGTCGAACTCTCCCGCATCCTCGGCAAACCCGCGATCATCCCCTCGTACGAATATGAGGTGGACCCCGGCCGCTTGATCGGCTTGCGCGGCGCCTACTGCGCCTATCTCACACGAACCATCATCAGCGACAGGACGCAGCCGGCAACGATCACAATCGGCAACACCAATCCCTTCCGGCTTTACCTGAACGGCGAGTTGGCGGCGGAGAACCGCGAGCGGTTGTTCTGGGCGCCATGGAACAACTTCTACGAGGTGACCCTGCGCAAAGGGCGGAACACGCTGTTGTTAAAGCTCGTGAAGGCAGGCGACGACTTCCGATTCACCCTTGGCCTAAAGTCGCATCGCAATCCGAAACAAGCCTTAGGCATCCACTGCAAAGACTGGTTCTACGACCTGAAGGATGAAGTATAAGGCGCCGTTGGCCTCAGGCCTGTCCCTCATCGGGCGCCTCGCCGCTTGGCCGTGTCTCATCGGCAGGCTCCTCGACGGCAGAAGGTTTCTTGGGGGACAGACGGCTGATAATCATCAGGGCGACTGTGCAGATCAGGACAAGGAGACAAACCTGAAACAACGCGCCCCGCAGGAAACCGGTCAGCCTGACGCCCGACGTGAATTCCTCGGCCGGCGTGCTGTACTGGAACCAGATAACCTTCTTGCCGCCCTCTTTCTCGGCCCAGAGGGGCACGCGTTCGACGAATTGTTCAACGCTAACCTCCGGGATGGGCGCCTCCATAGGCAGACCCGGCATCTGCGGCCGCGATTCCGCGATCGCCTGTTTCTCTTCTTCTGTAAGCTTGGTCGTTACGTCATATGCGGTGGTCGGGAAAAGAATGATGAGTGCCGAACCGACAATCATCACCAGAACAATCAAGACCTGGAGCAGTTTCATCCCTCGGATCCTCGCTTCTTGGGTCGCCCAAAAGCCCCAACCCCACGTGAGATACGTCAGTATACACGGCTGTCCGTCCATGCACAACACAAAGAAGCTCCGCGAGAGGCGTTCCTAACGGACGGTTCCGGCCATCAGTGCTCGAAACGCATCGCCGCAAGCCCGGTAATTGGTTTCGGTCATGCCCATGCAACTGTATTCCTCGACGTACCCGATGAATCCGCCTTCAGGCGTTCCGAGCCGGTCATAAAGCCGGCGAGCTTCAGCAAAAATGTCCTCGACGGTCCCGGAAATAGACACAGTCTGGTAGCTGATAGGGACCATGAAACACTGTTTGCCGCGCAATTGCCGTCCGGCCTCGTCGATGTCCACGACATTCGGCTGGGAGATGTTCATAACGTCAACGCCGATCTCGTGAAAATCCGGCAGGATCGCGCCAATACTGCCGCAACAGTGGAACCAGACATCGAGCCCCAACTCGTGCGCCCGCTCGAACTGCCGGCGGTAACGGTCCTTGAAAACAGCCCGCCACAGCTCGGGACTGATGATCAGCCCGTCCTGCGTGCCCCAGTCGTCGGCAAAATGGATCCCGTGGAGTCCCGCGCGCGCAGCCAGCTCGATCAGACGCGTCTCATGCTCGAAAATGCGGTCGAGCAAGTATCCGGCCTTGTCCGGTTCCGCGAGAATGTCCACGATAGCATTCTCGAAACCCCGGAGAAACGTGAACACGGTGAATCCCGATATGCCCAAGGCTGCCAAAGTGTAACGGCCACCGGCAGTGCGTTTGAACTCTTCGACATTTGCCAGGCGCTCTTCAGCATGCAGCGTTGGCCACTCATAAGTGTCAAGGTCGTCCCATGAAGGGATGACGGCTTCAGCAGGCTGGCCCATAGTGCCGTCGTCGAGCGTCTCGAAGTAGTACCCCCATTCATTCACTCGGCCATGACCATACCAGACCCCGTAAAGCAGAATGTCGCCTTGCATGTGATCGCGGTTAAAATACCAGATGGGCACGCGGTCCGGCAGATCGAACCTGATCGCTCTGCGCACGCGTTCTTCACCCGTCATGGTCCATGAAGCTCCTCTGGGCGGCCTGTTCCCGTTCCAGACCCTGTCTGCTCGCCTTGAGCTCGGGCAGGGTCCGCGGCAGACAACTGCTCACAATATGCCGTTGCGCTCAGTGTTCACACCAATGCTGCTTCGTCCTGCGGAATCGTCTCGTAAATCTCGATGAACTTGTCTAAGCCGATGTTGGTCATAGGATGCTCGCACATCGCCTCGAACACGTAGAAGGGCACGGCCACGCTATGGGCGCCTGCAATGATCGCCTCGATGACTTGCTCGACATCTTTGACGCTCGCGGCAATGATGCAGGTCCCGGTGATGCTGAACGCGTCGTACAATTGACGGATCCGCCGGATGGTCTCAACGCCGTCGTGCCCGGACATCCGGTCGCGGCCGATGAAGGGGCTGATAAACGGTGAACCGGCCAGGCCTGCGAGCAGCCCCTGGGTTGCGTTGAAAATCAGTGTCGCATTGGTGCGAACGCCCTCGGGGGCAAGTCGCTTGACCGCGGCCAGCCCGGGCTTGTTTGCCGCGATCTTGACGGCCAGGTTCGGGTCAATGCTGTGAAGCCGGCGCGCACATGCGCAAACCTCGTCCGTTGTACGTCCGACAGCCTGCACTGCAACAGGCCCGTCGTAGAACGCCCGTATTTCCTCGACCACACGCCCGTAGCTTTTGCCGCTCTGCGCAACCTTCTCAGGGTTCGTCGCGACACCGTCGATAAGCCCTGTGCTCACGGCGTCCCGGATCTGCTCGATCTCCGCCGTGTCCAGAAAAACTCTTGGCATGCCCATGCTGTACATCCCTCACGCTGTTATCGTTTACAGGTTTCTCACTCCCTTCCCGCTGACAGAAAGAACGGGGAAGGGATCTAGTTTATCTCCGCACCGCGGGCAGATGCGAACCGTTCATAGTAGCCCAAGCATTCGGCGTAAACCGGTTCCTGGGGATCCATGCCGCAAATCGTTTCGAGCACTCCTCCCCCGCCGGACCGGTCGATGATCTCTTGCATTGTCATGCTTTCCGCATCGTCCGGCTCACGGTAGTGCAGGGCCGCACCGATCACCCGTGAGACCGTCTCCGTGGGCAAATCATGTTTCTCGAGAAGCCGTATCAGGCCCACCAAGCGCTCGTTGGGACCAAGTTTACGCAACGGGTCGCGCGCGACCCGCACGATCGGATCCGCCAACCGGCGGTTCGCGTAACGCACCGTTACGAGCCTGCCGATGTGACTGCGCACTTCCGCTTTGCTCAGAGCGTACTCGGCGACCAAGGCTTTCCCGGCGACGCCAAGCAACTGGTCGAGGGTCTCTCGAATTGTGGCAACACCGAGCGCTTCATGAATGAAATCACACTCCGCAAGCCAACCCAAATACGCTAGTACGGCATGGCCCGCGTTGTTCGTGTAGAGCTTACGGGCATAATAAGCATCAAGCGACGCAGTGAACAGCAGCCCCTCGACCGGCGGGAGCGGCCCACGCCACGCATTCTGGTCCGCGTAGACCGGCTCGTCCGCCTCGCTCAGCACCGTCAGCAACGCGGAGGTCCCTCGCGCCATGGGTTCGACGGAACACGGAACACATGCAAACTGAGTCTCGCTGCAACCCGCTTCAAGAAGCGTCTCGCGCAATATGCTGTCCGCTCGAGGCCAATTCTCACACACCAGTATGTTCAGGGGTCTATTCCGGCGTGCGATGCCGCGGGCCAGAGAAAGACCCAATTCGTCGAGATGCGCGCCCCCGACAGCCGTTGCAGCGAAGGCCGCGTCCGCCACTGCTTGGTCCATCTCGGCGGTCTCGGCAGTGCTTAGAATTCTGTAACCAGAGACAGCGACTGTCTTTTCACTTTTGGCAGTCAAGCGGACATCGTATGAGCCAGCACTGCGAAGTCTCTCGACAAGCTGCGCCTCGGCATCCACCATTACGGGCACATAACCCGCCAGCGTGACCAGACGGGCGATCAGACCCCGGCCGATATTGCCCGCGCCCAGGATCACGACGCTTTCCTTCTCCAATTCAGGCGGCTCCTTTCCCAATTCCTATCGACACACCTTCCGCCCGGGTCACAGCACCGGCTGGCAACCGTAGTACATAGAATAGCACGAATGAGGGTACATTTTCTGTACGGCCTTGTTGTTCTACGGGATACTGCTTGAGCGGACGCTAAGGACCAGCGCTCAACCTGCTACGTTTGGTCATTTGCAGTCCCGTTCTGTTTTATGCCAAATGCACAAACTCGAGGACATAATCATCAATTGGCCGAGAAGCAGGTTTTCCTCTTGAGAATCGTGACCTTCGATCAAAAACATACAAGAAAATGTGCGAAATCTAACTATTCATGGAGCAGTCACTTCGATACTATTATGATGGTTTGTTCTTTTGCACGCTTGGGGTCTCTATACGCGTACGTTAGGTTCCCTTGCCCAAACTGCAGGCGAACGTGCACAATCTGGTCGGGATTACGGTGCAAACACAGAAAAAACAAAAAGGAGGCAACAAACACGGCGAATATTATGGATTTCTCGGAATTGTGGTTTACTGGTGTGCCTTAAATAGAGGAGACGGGTCATGTTGAACAAGAGAACTGGTTTTACACTTATCGAGCTGCTTGTTGTGATCGCGATTATTGGCATTCTGGCCTCGATCCTGCTGCCTGCGCTATCGAGAGCGCGCGAGGCTGCTCGCCGGGCATCCTGCGCCAACAACCTCAAACAGTGGGGGTTGATCTGCAAAATGTATTCGAGCGAAGATCGGGGCGGAAGCTTCCCCGGCATGAGTACCGTCTTGCCCATGGTCGGCCAAGCACCGTCGGGGGGCGACTACTTCGTGAACACCAACCTCGCCCCCGCAGGCGACACGCTCTACCCCGACTATTGGACCGACCCGAATATCGCCATTTGCCCGTCCGACCCGCGCGCGAACGGCGAGGCGCTCGGCATTCAAGAGGACTTTGCGGGCCAGGTGCAGAGAGCGGCGGCAGAGGTATCGGCGGCCCCCGCAGGTCCCGCTCAGTGGCAGTCGAAGGGTTGCGTCCGTATGCTCCTTTCCATACCTATCTCGTACATGTATATCGGATACGGCGTCCAGAGCATGGGTTCCCTAGCGAACTTCATCTGGAACTACTCCTTCTACACGAACGAGCATTTCTCGGAGGCGAGGGCCGC
>CAZBQH010000461.1:0-12699 GCA_964493915.1 uncultured Nitrospiraceae bacterium | reverse complement strand
AAGACCGGCTACACGCCGGGTTTGCTCGAGTTGACTGTCAATGAAGCGCGACATGTCGAGGCGACTCCCGTGGTCCTTTGGCATCTGCCAGAACGTGCCGGGGTCTACCTTTATGAGCACCACCGCTATCGCGATACGTATCCCCTTGAACCCGAGACGTTCCAGACCCACAACCTTGGGGAGGTGCACGGAACAACCAAGTGGATCGATGTCGAGACGAGCAACCCCAGACCGGAAATCGTCTTATACTTCCCCAACAGGAGCATTCGAGACAAGATACGGCTTTACCGCTTGGCTCTTGTGGACATCCTCCCCGTTAAAGCCGGTTCCCCAAAAACCCAGGAGATCTGGGCGCCTCATGAGACCGTCTCTGCCGTCGCTGCGCCAATCGACAGACCCGATGAAATGCTCCTGCGCCTCCACTTTGACGCCGAGCTGAGCCCCGGCGTCTATGCCGTAGATCTCGGCGCCCTTGAGGGCGACACAACCATCGAGCGCCGGATGTTTATGTTCAGCGTTACTGACCCACCGCCCCCGCCCGACACGCAAGGCGGCGAGCCCCAAGTCGAGGTGGAACAATCGGGACAGGGCGGATAGGGCCGGCCTCGTTCGCTGTCGTTCGACTCTGCCAACGGTTTCGACAGGGGGCATGTCGGCTCTCGCGCCCTTAACAGTGCGCCTGCTTCTCTTTGTAAACTCGTTGAGGCCCTGCGCCAATATAGGTGCGTCACACAGAATCAGCGATGATCTTTGCAGCTACGAAAGACGCCTGGGCAAGGCCGTCACCCTGGCAGACTCGGACAAACGCTCCAGGGAGCGTCAGGGCAACGAGCCTTCCTGAACGCGCCGGACAAGCTGAACGCATTCCGCGTAAGTGCTCCGGGCATAGTCACCGAATTGCCCCGTATACGGCAAGAGAAAACTAACCGGGAGTTTGTAGGCCTTGCCCGGGGCCACCTCCATAGGACCAAGCGCCTCGACCTGCCACGGTCCCTCTTCGCCGGCACGGGCGACCAAGGCGCCCGTTTCACACCCCAGTACCAGACCACGCGCGTAATAACGCAAGACCACGGCCCGGTCTGACGGACACCAGCCGTCTCGGCCCGCGCCGTCCACTGACCATGCCAGCTCAACGACCTCTGCGCCGCTCGCACGGATGGGCAGCGTCTCAACGATGGCCCGGTCCACGCGAATCGGCGTGTCGCCGGTGTTGGCCACGGCAGCAAAGCGCACGAGCCCGGGATTGCTGTGAAAGGCGAGGGTGCGGATGCGGAACTCGAGGCTGGGAGCGATCTGCCGCGCGACCAGCGTGGCGCCGGCGGGATTGTTTTCTTCGCTCCAAGACACTTCGGCGAAATCCATAGTCGTCAGCGTCGCACCATTTACCTCGAGCTCGAATTCATTGCTCCGTCCATTGATCCATTCAAAACCGCCGGCCTGATCGAGCAGACTCGCCGTGTACCCGAGAAAGGTGGACCATTCTCTGACAAACCAACGGTTCCCCACCCGGGCTGAACCGCGGTCGACATAGGTTGACGCACGAATGTTCATCCCCGCTCCCTATATCGCTGCAGCGCCTGCTATCTGCAAGCCTCACCCACGAACCGCAGCTTCCCCGGCGTTACCGATCAAATCAAATGCTTGCAGAACCGACGATTAGGAAAACACGCCACGGGCCCAAGCAAAACCCATCTTGCAGGCGACAAGGACGCAACCACCCTACCCAAGGCCGCCTTCAGCCCGGCCCGTATTTCTTATACTCGAATTCCTCTTTATGAACCGCTGTACACGGCCGCGTGTTCCCCGAAAGCACAGGCGTCCGGGCCGGCGCCAGGCTGTTTCAGGCAATCTCGAAGACCGGGCTCGGCTGGTTCTGGCGTGCGACGTATAGGGCCGTTCTGGTCCCTTGAACAACCTGCCTAGCCATCTTGTAGGCCAGACTGGGCAGGTTATTCTCCTCGCTAAGGTGCACCAGAACCACGATTCGCAGTCCCTCATGAAGAAGACTGCTGAGCAAGGAAGACATGTCTATGTTGGACAAGTGCCCGTGACGCGAGCGAATCCGCTGCTGTACCGAGGGCGGATAGGTCCCTTTACGCAGAAGACTCGGACAATAGTTGGACTCGAGCACAAGGGCGTTTGAATTCGACAGGCGCATCCGCACCAAGGTCGAAGCCCTTCCCAGGTCGGCTGCCAAACCGACTTTGCGCCCCTCCCAATGGACCACGTAGCTGACGGGATCAGCCGCATCATGGGACACACTGAAGCTTTCGAGCGTCACCCCGTCAATGGACACCCGTTCGCCGGCCTCGAAGAGCCTGAGGTGGTCGATTTTCCCCAGGGCGCCGGGAAGACTCGCGTAGGTCCTCGGTGTCATATATACAGGCACACCGAGCCTGCGTGACAGGACGCCAAGCCCAAGCACGTGGTCGCTGTGCTCATGGGTAACGAAAACAGCCTTAAGCCCGTCAAGACCAAGGAAAACAGAAGCAGCGCGCGCTTCGAGCTGCTTGAAACTCAGCCCGTTATCGATCAGAATCTTGGCATGCGGTGTGACAACAAGGGTGGCATTGCCGCCACTCCCGCTGCCTAGAAGGCAAAAACGCAACACGGCCTGGACCTTGGCTTGAGGGTCTGCTCCCACAGCGTTGAGGCAGCTGAGAATACACGGATTGTAACACGAGCGGATCGGCGGATCAATTGACATGAAACGCGATCCCTGGTATACTGGCATGACAATTGCTTACAGGGGTACGCCTTTATGATGAATATGGACCATCGGCTGGTCCAGTCGCAGACGCAACGGCTCATGCTGACTCAGAAAATGCAGCAAGCCATCCAAATCCTGCAACTGTCCAGCATCGAGCTCGACCAGTACGTGCAAGAAGAGCTCGAAACGAACCCTGTCCTCGAACAGGTCCAACGCGAACCGGAGACCGACCCGCAACCCGTCGAGAAGGCAGAGGGCACTGAAGGCGCCGAGTCGTTTGACGACACGTCCTTCGACCTCGATGAATACCTCAGCCGTTTTGACGACCGTCCTACAACCGCCCCGGACTTCAGCATCAACGCAGACGCGGCCGCCAAACGCAGTTATTACGAGAATTCCATTACCAAGGAAGAGTCTTTCACCGCACACCTACTGACGCAGTTGCGTTTGACCGCGCCCAACGAGGCAACGTACCAGATAGGCGAACGAATCATCGGGGACATCGACGATCGCGGCTATTTCACGGGGTCATTAAGCGAAATCGCCAAGGAGATGGGCCGCACCGAGGAAGAAGTCGAGCATGTCCTCCACCTGATCCAGCGTTTCGAACCCACCGGCGTGGGCGCGCGGGACATCATCGAGTGCCTGCTGCTGCAGATCAACGTCGAGTTTCCCGAAGAAGGCGAGCTTAGAGTTCTGGTCGAGAATCACCTCGAAGATCTCGAGCACCGGCGCATCCCCAAGATCGCCAAAGCCATGAATATCACGCCTGAGCGCGTCGAGAACCTGAGAAGCCTGCTGGCCACGCTCAACCCCTGGCCCGGTCACGAATATTCGAACGAACCGGCGCAGTACGTCCGTCCCGACGTCGTTGTCGAGCATGTGGACGACCACTATGAAGTCTACCTCGCCGACGACTCGGTTCCGCAGCTCCGTCTCAATGATGGTTACCGCCGCATGTTCCGGCGCGGCACGCTCGGCAAAGAGGAGAAGCAGTACCTGCGCGGCAAAGTCGAGTCGGCCAAGTGGCTGATACGAAACATCGAGCAACGCCAGAAGACTATCTTGCGCATCGCCACCGCCATCATTGAGGTCCAGGAAGAGTTTCTCGAGAAAGGCGTCGAAAAAATCAAACCGCTCACCCTCCAGGAAATCGCAGACAAGGTCGGGGTCCACGAGGCCACCGTGAGCCGAACCACTCGCGGAAAGTACATTCAAACGCCTCAGGGCCTCTTCGAGATGAAATACTTCTTCTCCCCCGGTCTGCGCCGCGATTCCGGCGGCGCCCAGTCGTCCAAAAGCGTCCAGGAAGTCATCCGCAAAACCGTCGACGCTGAAGACAAGGCAAAACCGCTGAGCGACCAGAGAATCGCCAACAGGCTCAAGGCTGAAGGCCTCAACATCGCCCGGCGCACCGTGACGAAGTACCGCGAAGGCCTTGGAATCCTTCCCGCGTCCATGCGGAAGGTTTACGAAGACGCTGAGTGAGACTTGCTCCTGTCCCGCACCGGCAGACTCCGAAAACCCGGTTTTTGTGCTAGCTGCTCAATCGTTGGCCGGTGTTTCGCGAGCCGGGCCGTGCAAGGTCCACGGTAGGGACGTTCCCGGCTACCCGTGCTCGAGGGCGTTCGCCTTCCTGACCAGCCGTTTCAGGGTAAACCCGATCTCGTCGAGGATAGGATGGCTCCAACCATCGGACAAAGCGTCGAACATCTGCTGGTAGTACCATAGAGTGCCTTCCTTGCCGCCCTTGAACCGTTTCCAGACGGTCTCGCCCACTGCATCAAGGTCCCGTAGAATAGTCTGCGTATTATGAAGCTTGTCCGCGGCGATGATGAGCCGCAATTGCGGGTCCGCATGGCGCATGGCGGCAACGAAAGCGCGCTTCCGTTCAAGCCAAGGCGGTTTGGGCTGCACATCCGTGTCGCTGCACCCTTCAACGAGAACCGCTACGCGGCTGCCGAATTGACTACGGATTAGCTCGAGCGTCTGTTGCCCTCCCTGGTCTTCGACCGCATCGTGCAGAAGCCCGGCGACGACTTGATCCTCGCCGCCTCCATGCTCGCCGACTATAGCGGCAACCGCCATCAGGTGGGTAATGTAGGGAACCTCAGAACCGCGCCGACACTGGCCATGGTGCAATTCATGAGCCAGCCGGAAAGCCTCCGCGAGCTTCGGCGAAAACGTCACCGCCAATCCTTTCTACCACAGGATTCAATTGCACGCCGCGTCTGCTTCTGCCGCGGCGGCTCGTCACAATGTGTTGGGGGAAAAAGAGCCTCGGGTTATACAGGAGGAGTGTGCTGTCGCTGGGAATGTGGACGCTTGCCGGGAGGAAGGGCGAGCAGGTAACGTACCCGTTCGGTCAAATCAGCAAGCCGGAACGGCTTTTTGAGGTGGTCGTCAAAGCCATGCTCGGCCAGTTCATCCAATTCTTCTTCCGTGATAAACCCTGAAATAGCGAGGATCCGGGTGTTGCGTGTTTCCGAACGCGATTTCACGCGTTCACAGACCATCCGCCCGTCCATGTCCGAGAGATGAATGTCGAGGATGATAAGGTGAGGATTGTGTTCGACAACTTGCGTGCCCGCATCAAAACCTGTTGAAGCAGTGTATACTTCATATTCGTTTTCCCGCGCCAGCGTTGCCGGGATGATGTCCAGATAGTAGGGGTCGTCGTCAACCACAAGGATGCGCCGCTCTCCCTCTTCAAGCCGCTCGAGGGGAATGCCATGGGTGACCATGAACTTGCGCAGACTGTCATAGGGGATGCGGCGATCGCCCCCGGGACCGAGGCGATATCCCTCGATCTGACCTAAGTCAAACCACCTTGAAACCGTGTCAGGGGATACGCCGCAAATCGCAGCCACTTCGCCACTGGTAAACACCTTCGATTTTTCATCGGACATACGTCTGTTTTCCCCAGAATCATGGTTTCAATTTGCGGTATATGCGGTACCACCGCAGAATTCTACCACTCGGACCCTATTCTGTCAATTAACAACACCGCCCGCATCCTCCTGGACGCGCTGGTCCTGCTCCTTCAACCAATCGAGCGCGTCTTGCAGAACCTCTTGCAGCGTCTCCTCATCCAGACCAATGTGGTCCGAATCATACCAGATTATCTCCTTAGGTTCCTTTGCCGCCTCAAACAGCGCCTGGGCGCTCGAAGCAGGGACAATGGTGTCGCGTGTGCCGTTCTGGAAGAGGACGGGTCTTGGGGCTATGCCCGCGACATGGCGTATCGGGTCAGCAGGCGCCAAGAACCATGCCGCAACATATCTCAAGGGCCAGAGGGCCACGCCGAACGATTCCCTTGCCTGCTGACTGTCGAGCAGCAAAGGCAGGTTGCCTCCTCCATAGATAAGTACGGCCGCATGAATGCGCGTGTCGAAGGCCGCAGCCGTCACGCCTACGATGGCGCCGTAGCTGGCGCCGCACAGGTAGAGACGATCCGAATCGATGTCCTCGCGCGTGTTCAGGTAGTCGATGAGACGGCGGGTCTCGATAACAGTTAAGGCGCCACGTTTGCGCAAAGCGAAAAGGCGTTCGATAGGACCCGCTTCATCAAGCGCCCGATCACCCCGGCCGTACTGGTCAAAGGCGGCTACCGAGAAACCATTCTCAGCAAAGGCCCGGGCGATGATCTTGATGGCGCTTTTGTCTTGGCCGATACCATGAAGAAAGATGACGCAGGCCCTGGATGGACCGACCTCCAGAGGGCAAGTCAACAGGGCCGGTACCGTCTCTCCGGGAAGGCCCTCGAAACTGAATTCAGTGAGGCGATAGCCGTCGCAGGCGGTCTCGGCCTCGACGACAGCGTGCAAAGGCGCTCGGGCGTCGTAGCCGTCATAATAATGTGAATCGACAGGCGTCTCGCCGCAGATAGAACACGACACAAGCGCGAGCAATAGGCAGGCTCCCCCCCGGTGGTATCTCTTGTGGCGATGAAAACTGTTTCGACTCACCTGCTATCTGCTCCGTACATGCCTATCCTAACGGCAACAGAAGGGCTGAGCAAACACGCACACGCAGCAGCAAACCTGACCTTTCGCATTACGCACGGCATCCCGTATACTGCCCGTTCAGGAGGGACGCGCATCGCAAGGAACTCCATCGCCGTATTGCAGCATGAAGCGGCGCCGAAAGCAAGCAGCCCGCTGCACCCGAAAACAGTGCTTAACATGCGCCGGCGCCAAAAAGGTGGGCGTCTTCCCTTTTGCGCCCTATGGCCGGACAACCTCGGGAGGACAGGATCGCCGCGTCATGGCTAAGTGCTTAGTAACGGAGCGTCTCGTGCTCCGTCCATTTCGTAAGACCGATCTGCCCGCGGTGCATGCCTATGCCAGCGATCCGGAGGTAGTGCGGTATCTGAATTGGGGCGTCAGCACAAAAGAAGAGACGCTCGACTTTATTCAGCGAACGATAGAGCACGGAAAGGCCACGCCAAGGCTCGTCTACGAATTTGCTGTCACCCTGAGAAACCCGGCACGGCTCATCGGGGGGTGCAAACTCGAGGTCGTTCACCCCGATTCGCTCGAGGCCGAGATCGGCTACGTTCTCGCTAAGGACCATTGGGGCAAGGGCTACGGAACAGAAGCTGTGTGCGCGCTGACTACATACGGCCTCAACGAACTGCATATGCATCGCCTCATTGCGCTCTGCGACCCAGCCAACTTGGCCTCGCAACGTGTCCTCGAAAAGGCCGGTTTCCTGTATGAGGGCCTGCTCCGCGAGTACCGGTGGTTCCGGGACAGATGGTGGGACTTCCGCCTCTACGCCATAGTGGGCCCGCCATGGTCCGGGAACGGCAAAAAGCTCTAAAAGACGGCGCGGACGGGCGCACCGTGCGTCGTCGCTCGCGCTGCACAGAAGCCGGCGGCTGCAGGTCTTTTGGCATCCCGCGGCCAGAGACGAAGACCTCTGCAAACGATGGAGGAGCTGTTCTCGAATCGCGGCAGGGCAGATGGTTTGCCGTCCATGTTCAGGTCCTTGGCAATATACCGGAAAAAAGTTCTTGACAAAGGTATTTGGCTGTGTTAGCCTGTCTATACAGGATTGGTCACGTACATAAACCTTGGCCCCGGGCAACACCAGCTGATCCCCTCGGATCCACCCAATCCGCGCCCTGGAACCACCTTGAAAGAAAGGCCGCCCATGGAGTTGAAGCCCTTCATGCCTATCTACGAGTGCATCAAGGACCATCTCCGCGGCCAAATCGAGCGGGGGGAACTCGTACCTGGCGATCGTGTACCCTCCGAGCAGGAACTGGCCCACGATCTCAACGTCAGCCGCGGCCAGACGCGCCAAGCCCTGCGCGACCTCGAAATGGAAGGCTACGTGCTCCGGTCCCCAGGGCGCGGCACGTTTGTAGCCCCGCCTGAACAGCGCCGCAGGGCGAGCGGGGGCGAGCCCTTGCCTGCCCTCATGGTAGCGTACCAAGAGGGGCCTATTCAGAGCCAGTATGTTCGGGATGTCATCCGGGGCCTTATCGCCGGCGCTCATCAAGAAGGCTTCCAAACAACATTCTACTATCTCAGTCACAATCGGGAGGCCGAGCTCGAGTTCCTCCGGCGGATCTCGAGTTCCGGCGTCCACGGTCTGGCGCTATGGCCCTACTACTTCCGGCCCAGCGAGTTTGGCAGCCCTCTCACCTCGAGTGAAGGAGAAATCGTCCGGCGCCTCAGCGCCTCCGGTTTTCCGTGCGTGCTGTTTGACAGAACGATCCCCGATGTCGAGGTCGACTATGTGGCCACGGACAACCGCGCCATAACTTTTGGATTAACCAAGGCGCTCCTCGACCTTGGGCACCGGTCCATTGCCTACGTCTGCCGTGACCTGATGGACTCAGTGATGCAGGATCGTCTGACAGGCTACCAAGAGGCCCTCGCCGCCGCCGGCGTTCCTTATCAGGAAAAACTCGTGGCGCAGACCCAAGGCCACCACTATGACGGCGGCAATGTTGCAGGACCCGTGCGCATGTTGCTCGAATCTGGCCGCCCTTCAGCGGTGGTCTTCTCCGACGACCTCAGTGCACACGAAGTCCTATCAAGCTTATCAAGCGCACATCCTGAGGAAGCTATGGCTGTTGCCGCCGTCACAGACGAGCATTACGCGCATCTTTCGACCGAAGGCTGGTTTCTTGCACGCCAGAACGGCTTTGAGGTGGGCGTTCGGACGGCTCAGACGCTCATCGAGCGGGTACGACAGCCGCGTCGGCCGGTTTCGAAAGTGTGTGTCCCTCCCCTTTTCGGAAATGCAGCAACGGAGGACATCGGCTCGGCGTCGCCTGTTTGAGAGAAGGGTTGAGAGGGGTACAACGCCCCTTTTGACTGAATATAAGAGTGTAAGAACGCAAATCAGGAGGAAGAGTCATGAGAAAGAAGGGTTTCACGCTGATCGAACTGCTTGTGGTCATTGCCATTATTGGCATCCTGGCGTCCATCTTGCTCCCCGCCTTGTCGCGCGCTCGCGAGGCGGCGCGGAGGGCGTCATGCGCCAACAACTTGAAACAGTGGGGGCTGATTTTCAAGATGTACAGCGGCGAAGACAGAGGCGGCATGTGGCCGCCGGTTGCGCCTACCTCGTACATTGGCGATTTCGGCTGGTGGCTGTCGATGACCTGCGCACCCTACGCCGAGGTGCTCTATCCGGACTACTGGACCGATGTGAACATCTCGATTTGCCCGTCGGATCCTCAGGGCGATCCCCTTGCCAATACCATGGGTTTCGAGGCGGACCGCGCTGCCCAGGTCGAACGGCTCGCGAAACAGGCTATTGGCAACGACGCCGCCAACTGGTGCCTTTTTGGCGTCATCAACATGCCCTCGTCCTATGCCTATCCCGGGTATGCCGTCCGCACCTCCTCCCAGATCAACGACCTTCTTGTGTGCCACATGGCATACGCCCTCGAGGATGTGATTCAAGGCACATCGACGACCGGCTGGCAGGAGTTCATTGAACCCTATGGCTGCAAGTTCCACATCTTTCGCACGCCACGCAAGGGCTCGACTGACTATGGGCCGCTGGCGAGTGGGACGGGCTGGACCATTCCGAGCGGGAGCATCGACGATGACGGTTCACGGCTTCCGTCAAGCTACAAGCGCTTGAAGGAAGGCATCGAACGCTTCGCCATCACGGACATCAACAATCCCGCAGCCGGCGCCGAAGCTCAGAGCACCTACCCCGTCATGTGGGACGCCTGGGGCAACACCGTGACGTGGTACACGCTGAACCTCGGCACGGACAACGGCGTCGCCAAGTTTAACCACATCCCTGGAGGCAGCAACGTGCTCTACATGGACGGCCATGTCGCGTTTGTCAAGTACGGCGAGAAGCCGCCTGTAACCAATTCGAAGCCCGGTACGTACGGTTGGGATCTGGCCACCTGGATGAGCCAGATGGCCGGCGTAGGCTGACCCTCGAGAAGCGAGACGCGGCAGCCTGCAATGCCCGTGACAGCGGGCTGCCGCACTCATTTTCGACATCCTCGCCGGAAAAACATCATCAAGGGGACATGTATGCTTGCACTTCACGTAGGGACTGTCGTGGCTGCGGCTGTCGGGCTGAGCGCGGTGTCTGCAGCAGACGGCCCGATTCTCGACGCGAGGAACATCATCCGGATTCAGGATGAACCTGCGGGAAGCCCGTACGACTGGGGCCCGAGCGTCATGCTGGACGACGGCCTGTACAAGATGTGGTGGACCCGTCTGGGCGGGATTAACGACCGCCGCCTACCGTTTACCGCACTCACGTCAGACAGCAAGGGATTCAGCTTCACCTATCCCAACTACGGCGACCGCATCTACTATGCCGAGAGCCGGGACGGCAAGACCTGGCACATAACGGGGGACGACTACGCCGGCCCAATCCAGGATTACGGCCCTGACAGCGCGGGTCCCCTTCTCGTCCTCGAGCCCGCCGAGTCAGATCAGGAGTTCTACCATGTTGGCCGGCCCTGCGTGACCAAGGTCGACGGCACCTATTACATGTACTATGAAACCTGCTCAGCCTATTGGGCCCGCAAAGACAAGGCCGGCAACTACACCGATTTGGGCGAGTTCCAGAACCAGGTCTTTGTCGCCGTGTCACAAGACGGCAAGCAATGGGAAAAGCATGGGGGCAACGAGAGGCCCCAACCGATTGTCGCAGCGCCGGAATCCAACCTTTCCCCAGAGAACTGGCGCTACGGTCTTGGGCAGCCGTCCGTCTATTACGAAAACGGGCGGTACATCATGCATTACGTCGATTCGTGCACCGGACCAGGGGATTTCATGGTGCGTCTTGAAGCGGACAATCCGCTCTTCACCCACCCACAACTCGCCTCCCGCGACCTCACGGGCGAGGCAGGACTGCAGGGCATACCTCGGGGGGCCGTCTCGCGCCATGCCCAAACGCAGATGGCCTACACGGACGACGCCCTGTTTCTCGTCCGCCCCGCATATGGGACAGGGCGCTTGGGCATTCTCGGAACATGCACAGGCGTTTTTGGCGCAGACGCACGCGTGCTGCACCCGAAAGATGCGTTCCCCCAGTTGCGCGTTCCCGACCCGCGAGGAGAGGATTTCAACGAACGGCTGTTCCCCTGCTTCCTTACCACGCCCGAGGGCAAGCTGCTCCCCGAGAACGGCAACGCCGTGATCTTCTACAGCTCGGCGAAGGGTTTTAAAGACGCCATAGGCACGTGGGACCTCTTTCGGTGCGAAGTCCCGCTCGCTCAACTCCGGCAAGCAGCGCTTGGCGATCGATCTGCCGCTTTGCCTGATTTCAGCCAGCAACCTGAGCAGTTGTTGATTCAGAATGCCTTGTCTAAACCAGACTACGACCGATTGCCTCGGTTCTTTTCATCCGATCCCGAATACGACGCCTTTGTCAACGAATACTTCATGCGGCACTTGAGCGTCGACGGGCGCGGCATTTACCTCGGCGGCGGGCCGATCATCGGCGCCACAGACCACATGTGGGTCATCGAATGGGACTGGTGGTTCTTCCCGTGGATTGATCGCGGCGCCATGGGCCTCGCGCGCCAAGGCGGGTCCCCTGTGGACGTCATTCGCACAACCCTGCTCAATACTCCCGTCGACCGCTTCGGATACACCTTCGGCGGCCAGATGCGCGGCGAGCAAAAAGACCGGACCTTGAGCAACTTGCCGCTCTACGGCTGGCCATGGCCCAAATACGACCGTAACTACACCGTGGACAGGCCGACTGGTTGGGAGTTCAACAATCTCGAAGACGGCCACCGCGACGAATGGACGGTGGAAGACATGAACCTCGAGCCCGGGTATGTCGACCACTGCCTCGTGGGCAAAGTTACAGGACCGGCGCCCGCCATAGTCTCGCCGCGATTCGATGTGGACGCTTTTCACGTTCCGATCCTGTCGATCGACATCCAGTACAGCGGCGTCGAGGGTAACCGTTGCGCCGCGCTGTTAGACGACTTCCGCGTTTACTGGTCTACGGACAAAGCACCTGCCTTCGACGAGATCCGATCGGTAGGCGTCAACTTCTCGGCGTTGCCTCCCTCAGACTATCCCGTCCACTACGGGCATCTCGTCACAGAAAACTATGGTCGGTTCCCCTTATACTTCCCGATGCACCTGCATCCGGAATGGGGACGCGGCGGCAACCGCATCACGCGGCTCAAAATCGTGCCAGCAGGACCTGGCGCCGAAGGAATTTCCGTATCCCTCAACTACGTACGGGCCACCTATGACACCCGGCTTACAACCACGAACGCAACACTCATCAATGCGACGGACCAGTTCGTCCTGTGGAGCGGCGACTACGATTTCCTGCGCCGGCAGATGCCGCGGTTGCGCCGGGCCCTTCTCTTCCTCAACGAGCACATGAAGGGCAAAGAGAAAGGTCTCCTCAGCCAGGAATGGTTCGTCGGCAAAGACGGCGTCGGCGGGGAGGTGGGCCGCGGCGTTTACGGAAACTATTGGGATCTTTTGCCCGGCGGCGTGTACGACATCGAAAGCAACATC
>CAZBQH010000460.1:0-3469 GCA_964493915.1 uncultured Nitrospiraceae bacterium | reverse complement strand
TGTGTTTGTCTATCTCGGCGACCTGCTCGACAGGCGCGTCGAAGACTACGGTCGGCCATGCGGTAAAGGCAAAGCGGTAGTTGTTGAGCAGCACGGCGCGTCGCCCGTCCTCGTGCTTGAAGACGCCGATGAGGTAATCGTTGGGCGGGTCGACATCGGCGCGGATCAGATTCACGATAGGGGCGTTTTTGAGCACCTCGGCCGCGTCATCATCGGGTCCGACGCGATACACGGCCGTGCTCGCGAGTTTCATGAGCGTAGGGCCCATGGCTTTCAGTGCATGGTTGATCCGCTGGGCCTGATACCAGTGCCGGGTCCGCTGGTCGTCCCGGGCAATGATAGCTCCGCCTTTGGGGAACTCGCCGCCCGCCGGCGTGTAGTAGCAGAAGTAGAGGACGCCTTTTGCCCCATAGGCCAGCGAGGTGTAGATCTGCCATCTAAGCTGGCCTTCCGTTGGGTCCGTATGGGGACCATAGGGCATCGTGTTAAAGAAGTTCCAGAAAGGGATACCTTTCTCAAGGGCGTATTTGCGCATCACCGCGAGATTGCCGCAGTAGCCGTCGCGCCCGTCGCCCGAAGGCTTGAAAATCGGGTAATGATCCATGCTCAGAGCATCGACGTTCACCTCGTCGACGAAACGCCTTACGTGCGTGTCATAGTCTTCCGTGCCAAGGGCGCCGAGAGGCGCGTAATCCGGGAAAAGGTTGATATAGGCGAGCCGGCCGGGCCGCGCTTCCCGGATAGCCTGGACTTGTTTTGCCAACGCCGGGAAATCCGATGCGGACGGCTCGTCGCGTAGCATGTACCCCCAGCAGGCCGGGCTCTCGGGAAACTGGGTCGGCGCCGCCTCGCCGCATGCCACGAGGGCTTTCAGATCGTATTTCTCGCACAGCGCCAATTGCTTCTCGACTGCGTCGAGCCCGCGCGCCCCAAGCCCACCGATCACCAGCGTGAAGCTCGCGTCGGCTATCTCCTTGTAACGTTCATCGGCTTTGTCATCGAGGGGCGGGTCCACCCAGAACCCGATGGCAAAGCGGTCCTGCTGAAAACGGAGCGGCGCATTGGGCGCCTGCGACTGCTCCGCTGCATAGGCAAGCCCGCACGTCAGCAACGCGGCAAAGCCCATCAGGACAAATGCGAACCCTTCTGTCTGGATCATGTCCGTAACTCCTTGTGCTCTGCACCGTTCATTCATGGTCTATAGATAGCCAAGCGCCTTGAGATGATCGCGATCCTGTTCAGTCATCTGCGACCACTCCGGCTCGCCGAACCGGTCCCGCAGCGCGGCGTGGTCTTTCTGGGCTTGTCTGAAGACAGTGCGCAGCCCCAGGATCGCGGAATCATTGGGCCAGGCATCCATAGAGGCCCAATGCATTTCCCGAGGGTCCGTCGACAGGTCCGTGACGGCGAGCCGCGCATTGTGATCTACTGACCTGATCTTCAGGTCCCCGTAAACCATGCTGCCGTCCCAGCTTTCGGTATCCGGCCGATTCCCGTCGTGATAGGAGAACACGGGACGGTGATCCGTAACGGCCAGGGTCCCATCAGCCGTGAGCAAAGACTGTGACTGTGCGTACGAGGGCGTCTCCAGACCTGCCAAGGTAAGAAGCGTGGAGTAAAGGTCGAACTGGGCCACGGACCAGGGAACCCGCTGCGCGTCCTGCTTCTCCGGAAGACGGATGATGAGCGGAACGTGAACTTCCTCGTCGTAGAGTGCGTTGCCGTGGCAGTAAAAACCGTGTTCGTTGAACGCCTCGCCATGATCGCCGGTGAGAACAACCACTGTGTTGTCCAGCAGTTTGCTGCGCCGGAGATACGTCATTAACCGGTAGAACTGAAAGTCGACGTACGCAATCTCGGCATCATAGAGGGTCCGTAGGTAGCGCGTCCCTTCCTCCGAAAGTTGCTCGGCATAATGACGGGGGCTGCCCTTGTCATACTCGAATACAAAGCCGTCGAGCAACGCCGCGTCCCTATCGGGCAGCTCAGCACGCACTTCTCGGTAGTCCTTGTTGAAAAGCCGCTGGAGCGTGCCTTCTGGCGGCTTATAGGGTCCGTGCGGATCGATAATATGCACAAAGGCGAAAAACGGGGCGTCCGACGCGCGCTCCAACCACCGCAGTACGGCGGTCATTTGATGGGCGGCATCTTCACCGTTGATGAACCGGTAGTGCTTGAACCCTTTGCCAAACCCAAACTGCGCCTGAACGTGTGCGTTTGTGAGGAACAGCCCTGTGTTGTATCCGGTGCGCTGAAGACAGGCTGCAAGCGTATCGAACGCGTCGCGCACAATCTGGACATTAACCGCGTCTTTTCTGTGCAGACCCCACTCGGTAACCACCGCCTGGTGCACGGGCGGCAGAACGCCTGTGTACAGCGAGGCAATGGACGGCTTGGTCCACGGCGCCTGCGAGTAGCAACGTTCAAAGAGAAAGCCCTCGCGCGCCAACTGATCGATGGCAGGGGATGTGGGAAAGTCATAGCCGTAGCAGGTCAAATGGTCGGCCCGCAGACAATCCGACAGAACCACGACGATATTAGGGCGCTCCTCGCTGACACGCGGTTCCTTTTCAACCTTCGGCAACGGGGTGCGAACGACCTTCGGCCCGACTGGTTCCCCGGCTGCGGCGGTCATGAGCAGCGCCGACGAGAACGCCAGCATTTCACGACGGGTCAAAGCAAGTGGACGAGACCTGCTCGAGGGAGGCCCCTGGCCGTCCGGGGCAGTCTTATGCACTGTGCGCTTGGTCGTCATGAGTCCCTTTGGCGCTAATCGGCCCGTAGAATAAGGCAGTGACTTGCTGCAATCCTACGCGATAGGAAGCAAATAGATCAACCCGAAATCCGTCGTCTGGCCTGCGTTTTGCATTACAATCTTTTTACAATCTCTTTGCGCAATACTGACACATGGTTTCCTGGACGCTGCTACGCTTCCCAATAGGACGCGGGCACGGCCCCAAGGCCGGCCCAGCATGAACACGAGGCAGCGCATCACGCGCCATGGAGGACAAAGAAATGAACAACAAAACGTCGATGAAGAGGTACGCGGGCTATCTGATGGCGGTACTTGCCCTTTCCGGCACTGTGGCGGCAACAGCGCAGCAGGTTGTGGTTGATGCCGCGCTGAGCAACCCCGTCGTACTGGCGGGAGGAAGGCATACGGCCTACCTGCGGGGGGCCATGACCGGGTTACGCATGAGGGACGACCGGCAGCGGCCCCCCGTGAACATAGCCATCGTGCTCGATAAATCGGGATCGATGAGCGGTGAAAAGATCGCTAAAGCAAGGGAAGCGGCGCTGATGGCCGTCGACCGCCTTCGATCCAGCGACATCGTCTCGTTGGTGGCGTATGACGACACGGTACAGGTACTTGTCCCAGCAACAAAACTGGCCGACGGCGTCGCCATGCGGGCGGCGATCGAGCGGATTGAGGCAGGCGGCAGCACAGCCCTCTTCGCCGGCGTGAGTA
>CAZBQH010000459.1:0-2325 GCA_964493915.1 uncultured Nitrospiraceae bacterium | reverse complement strand
GGCTCTGTCGTGGGCGGTTTTTTTCTGCATTTTGGCCGTACCAGCGAATTTTGCAGAAAATGCCGAAGAATTCGACTTGACACCCGTCAGTGTGCTCACGTATACTGCATACTGCTTGTTCATGGGTGGGTACAGTATGCAAACTGGCTTGGTTGTTTTTGCAGATCGGATAGGACAGTGGAGGTGTTACGGTCATGCAAAGAGAATTGAAGTTGGTTTTCTGAACACGATGTTACGCTAGATCGTAAACCAAAGAAGGCGGATACCAAGAACATAGGTCCTGACGCGGGACCTAAAAAAACTAAAGAGCATCTTAAAGCCCCTGCGTAGTCTCGCTTCCTCTCCCTCCGCACCGCAGGGGCTTTCTCTTTGCGCCTTTCACGCATTCCTCCGAAGGCGGATCAATCTGCGCGGGGCTGCCCAGACCCCCTGCGCCTGGCTCTTCGATTGACGCTGAAAGGCGTCTTCGTTTGCTCTGTTCAACCTCAAGCTGCTCGTGAAACACCTGCCTTGTCCAGGGGTTTCTTTGGTGGCGTGACAGCGGCAGCGTTCACCAGGGTCGTGCAACGTTCAAGAAGAATGGGAGAGGACCTTGGGTCGGTGCTTTCCGGCACGAGGTGGGCCACGAGGCTCAGGAATCCCTGAACATTACCGTCTTTCCGTACGATAAACAAGGAAAGCCGGGATGCAGCCTGCGCGTTGACGAAATCGATGGAAGTAGGAAAAGAGCGATGACCGATCAGGCTAGAAAGCACGGTAGTTCAGCAAAGAGCGACGGTGCGGAGGCCCTGGAAGCCAATGGGACTGGCAGGGCGATTACGGAGGGATTGCTCAAGCATGTCCCCGGTATCGTCGAATCCGTGGGGGCAACGGCGTTATTCGTCTATATCGACGCTCTCGACGAAACAAGACTCAACCTCGATTTCTCTCTGAACGCGAGGGTTTTCCATGTGACCAAAGGCCGTGGAGACACGACATCCTGCATGTCCCAACATTGCCTGCGCGTGCCTGATGTGCCCCTGACCCGCCTTGGAGGTGTCAAGATCGCTATTTTTCTGGCCCTTTCTCGAGGGTTGATCAAGCATGGGGATCGCATCGTTTTCCTTTCTGGACTCGAGACCAGTCAGACTCTGGATACGGTAATCGTTACCGAAGTGGGCCGGGAGTACGAGATTTTCTCTTCAGGCATGGATCTCACCGAAGCGGCGCCGCAGGTGCTGCCGGAGGTTATTGAGCGAGTGGTCGACATCGCCTCGGAGTTGGGAAGCGAAGGACGAGAGGGCAAGGGGGTCGGCGCTATGTTTGTCGTCGGGGACACCGATCGTGTGATTCCGCTGACGCGTCAACTTGTATTGAACCCGTTCAAGGGCTACCTTCCCGGCGAGCGTAACATCCTTGATTGTTCGCTGGAAGAGACCGTCAAGGAGCTTGCTACGTTAGATGGGGCGTTCATCGTGCGGCCTGACGGGGTGATCGAGACCTGTGGCGCCTACATCCGGACAGCCAGTCAGGAGGAATTCGAACTGCCGCGAGGGTTGGGGGCGCGGCACCATGCTGCTGCGGCCATTACGGCTGTGACGGATGCACTGGCCGTAACGGTTAGTGAATCCACGGGGTCGGTCACGATTTTCCGGTCTGGGAGGATCATCACAGAGATCGAGAAGCCTCGCAGTACGGGCCAGAAACGCATGCTTTCACTCGTTCGGCGTCGCAAGACGAGGAAGAATACCACGGAGTCGTAGTGACGTCGGCGAATTGAGATTGTTGCCGTCGACAAGAGCCACCGCGTAAACTGCTATTCCTAAAGAACTTGCTTGGAGCCGCTCGGCTGTGTCTGTAAATGTGAAAAAAATAACAACAAAACGCTTGACGGCTGGCTATATGGCGGGGATAATGTGAAATGTTGTCTTTGGATGTTGTTAACATGTTAGGAGTGCCTCGAACAAATATGAGGCGGACAGCATAAACTCCTTGGATTTGGGTTGAAAGCCATGGCGAATAGAAGCTGCATCATCAGGCTGTCCAGATATAAGAATGCGTTGAATCGATTGAAGGCACTGAATTTTGTGCGTGTATTTTCTGACAATCTTGCCGACGCGGCTGGAGTGACGGCAGCCCAGGTCCGCAAAGATTTCTCGCTCTTTGGCGTTACAGGGAACCGTCGTGGTGGATACAAGGTCGACGAGTTGAGCGACCAGCTCAACAAGATTCTTGGCAAGGACCAGCTCCACGAGGTCGTCGTTATCGGTATGGGCAATATCGGCAGGGCGCTGTTTCATTATGGCGGGGTCGGGGAGGGGGGGGGCAAGGGTGGCGCCGGGTTTG
>CAZBQH010000458.1:0-3164 GCA_964493915.1 uncultured Nitrospiraceae bacterium | reverse complement strand
AGACTGGTGGCACAACAAGCCCGAGTTCAACCGCGACATTTGGGCCGACGACGCTGCCCACGCCATCGATTTCATTTATTGGCTTTTGGGCGCGCCGGAAACGGTGACTGCCGAGATCGACACCCTCCTCGATCCCGACATACCGAATGATAACGGGATTGCCATCTACCGTTACCCGGGGGGGCCCATTGCGGAGGTGTTCTGCTCGTTCGTGGCGGCTGCCGGCGAGAACACGACCGAGGTCGTCGGGGGCAACGGCGTGATCACGCAGAACTACGGAGACGGCCCAAGCACGGCCTTGCCGCGACCCAGCGGCGCGTGCGGCCTCAAATGGTATGTGGTGGGCGACAAGGACTGGACGTGCAGCGACATCCCAACGCCGCCCGGACACGGACACCGCATTGCTGCGCTCGCCGGGCCTTTGAGCGAGTTCTTTCATGGCAAACGTGCGCCCATTGCAACCGCGGAAGAGGGCCGCACCACGTTGCGCATGGTTTTGGCGTCCTATGTATCCGTCCGTGAGGGACGGCGGGTGCGCCTCGACGACCCAAAAGTTGCGCAGGTGTAGGGTAGACAGTCTGATGTGAGCGGCCGGACGGCTTTGGCCGCGGGGTAAGCCATACCGCGGTTGCGGGAAGGGCGGGCGTTTTTCGCTTGCCGGCAACAGGCGGGCGGCATGTTGAGACTGGTCTCGAAAGCCTGGAGACCCGTGCGGGAGCCGTCCGTGCGGCCGCTTGCACCGCCGGAAGCTTGGCTGCAAAGAGAATAACCGCGGCAGAGCAGGGCTCGATATGCGCCGCGCGTGTCGAGAGGCGCGATTCTCGAGGACGCATACCGCCAGCGGCAAGCGCACCGTCGAGAGGATCCGTCGCGGGGCCGATAAGAACCGAATCTGTAGATGGCTTAGACCGCGCAACTGAGTTGCCCGAGCATACAGAAGTCCTTGTCCCAGCTATTCTATAGCCGGAAAAGGGCCGGGCCTTTCTTCTTGTGGCAATAGGCGGAGAGGGATATACTTCGATACCGGAAAAGCGGTGAAAAAGGAGGTCAGGCGATGTTTGCTTTCCGTACTGCGGGTCGAGGGGCGGCGCGCGCTTCTTTTCAGCACAAGTCTCTGGTTCTATCAACAGCTCTGTTTTTCATGTTCCTTGTGGGCATGCTGGTTCTGTGCGGCTGCCCGCCTTCCGAGCCTCCCGAGGAATGGGGGGAGGATGAATTCACCTACGAGGTTGCGCTCGCGCCGGAGACCACGTTGGTCGACGAAGACGATCTGTGCGCATTGGTCGATACGGATTCTGAGAATCATGTGTATACGTTTGATGCTGCTATGGCGGCGGCCCGCGAATTGGAGCTGACGCCGGGCCGCAACCTCATCATACACGGTCTGGCTGTCCGTAAGATCGCTGCTGTTGTCCAGGTGGGCGATGACGTCGAGGTGAGCACTGAATGGGTCCCTCTTAACGAGGTCATATCGGACGGGACCTTGGGCTGGGATTACGGCGTCGAGTTCAATGCCGACAAAGTTCGCGCCATCGAGATAGAAGGGTATGGCAAGATAGCGGTCAAAGACGGGATGCCGATTGATTTCACAATCAACGCCGGCGACTTCACCTACCGGATTGAAGCGGATCTTCAAACAGTCGAGACGAACCTCCGGTTCACCGTAACAAAATCCATCGGAGGCAATGTAAAAGGGAGCTTTATTGTAGAAGGCAAGCTCGAGCGGTTCCGGTCGCGGGACTCCGTGAGCTTCAATGGGGGAGAACTCCAGGATTTCGATCACGCACTCAACGGGGTGAAAGGCGATGTGACGCTTGAACTTGTGGTGGCAGGTTCTGGCGAGGACATCATTAACTATAAGCTGCCAGCCACGATCTTTTCCGTGCCCTTTGCCGTGGGCCCGATTCCGGTTGAGTTGCGCATCAAGGCGCAGTTTGTTATCAACGCCTCCGTTCCGCTAGAAGGATCCTCGCGCGTTACGACGGGTTTCACGTATGACAGCGACCTCGGCTTTTCCTACAATGGGACCCGCGTGACCAACAGCGGGCGGCTTGGCTCGATTGATTTCGAGGAAGACATCCATGAGACGGGCGCCTCGACCACCATCAGCGCCAACTTCGGCGTCGGCTTCCCCAGGGTAGAACTGGGCATTGCTAAAAACCTGGTCGTACCGTGGGCTCAAACGGCCTTCCTCGTGGGCGGTTCCTACACGGTCTACCCTGCCTGTCAGACAGCCGACGCGACGTTTCTGGGGGCTGCCGGCTATGACTTCAGTTTCTTCGGGATACCCCTGTCCAGCGGCAGCATCACGTTTTTCGAAAAGACGGAACCTCTTCTTCGGGCCGGGGATTGCCCCGATGATTCCAAGGCGCTCCCGTTCTTGAAGGCTCGCGCAGCGCTGGCGTATGGCCTGGAGGACGCGCCCTAGCTTTGTGGCGGGATGCTGCAGCGAGTCCGGCAACGCGGACTGGCGTGACACGATGGACGGACAGGGGCGTCGGCGGCTTGCGCGTCCCTGCTCGATATGAGCGGCTGATGGCCGGCTGTTTGCTTCCCCGGGGGTTGCCTATACCCTTTTGACGTGATCTGCTTCCTTCGCGAAATCGATTACCAGGCGCTCCACGCTGGGCCTGAAGGGTTCATAAACAATAGCGCACATGTCGAACATGCGGCGCGCTGCCCGGGAACTCTCGCTGTCGTGGTACTTGTCGCTCAGGTAGACGATGCGCCTTATGTCGCTTTGAATGATTAGCTTGGCGCATTCGTTGCAGGGGAACAGTGTTACGTAGAGGGTGCAACCGGCCAGATCGGCTGCGTTCTTGTTCATGATGGCATTTAACTCGGCATGACATACATAGGGATATTTCGTATTGTAGGGGCAATCGGCCTCGCGGGTCCATGGCAGTTCGTCGTCGCTGCAGCCAATCGGGAAACCGTTGTAACCGATTCCCACGATCTTGTGCTGAGGGCTTACGATGCAGGCGCCCACCTGCGAGTGCGGGTCTTTGCTGCGGAAGGACGATAGGATGGCGATGCCCATAAAATAGTCATCCCAGGTGATGTAATCGGTGCGTTTGCCGGTCACGCTTGATCCCCTTGTCTAGTCAGCCGCCGCTCTTCGAGGCGGCGGTCATGCCCGCCGATTGTGAGCACACAGCATAACG
>CAZBQH010000457.1:0-22770 GCA_964493915.1 uncultured Nitrospiraceae bacterium | reverse complement strand
CGACAACGCCTGGAACAGCCCGGCGGTAGTACACGCTGCGCGGGTCGTCGTGGGCATGATGCGGCGTGAGGAGTTCTTTGAAGCAAGCCAGACGCTCATCCTTAAGGATGTTGAGCATCGTATCCACCACGTAGAGCATGCTGCGGTAGTTGAAACCCTCGCGCGATCCCAATTGGGCCAAAAGCACGAAATTGTCGCCTATCCGCCGCCGCCATGCGCAGAGAATGCGATGACGCTTCTCGATGGGCGTATGGAAGAACGCTTCAGCGGCGTCAACGCAAGATTGAAGAACCAGTTGGTTGGCTGCTGTATCGACGTTGTGGTAGAGAGCGTGGACTTTGTCGCGCTGGTCGGGCGCCAGACGATTGACCGGCGTTCCTGCCAAGCGAAGCCTGTCCGGATCGCGCATGATGGCATCCGTCTCGAACGTGCAGGTCGCCGTTGCAGGGTCAACGGCTTGGCTCCTGCCAGCTATGATGTGTCCCAAGGGGTAAGGCTTGGGCACTTGCGGCGCATCGAGCTCCTTTGCCAGCGTTGTGATGTGGTGATCGGGCCGGGGCAGTCGGGTGAACAGGTCGTCCAGGGCGGTTACGACAACGTCTGCGTCGGCTTTGGTGAATGTTAGCGGCGGTTCAAGGCGCAGAACGCCGGGACGGTTTAAGGTGAACGACGTGATAATGCGATATTCCCGGAAGAGCCGCGATGCCACGATCTGCCCCATGAAACGCCTGCTCAGCATGTTCTCATGGAAGGGAAACCGCAGTTGCAGGCCGATCAGGAGGCCTTTGCCGCGCACATCCTGCATCATGGCGTGCCGTTTCTGCAGATCCCGAAGCTTCCCGAGAAAATAGGCGCCCACTTCGGCTGCGTTCTCGGTGAGATGCTCGTCGATCAGCGTGTTAATGGCCTCGACTGCGACCGCACAGGCCAAGGTGTTGCCGCCGAAGGTTGAGCTATGGAGCAGACAGGTCTCGGGAGTGCCGTAAGCCGCCAGCCATACCTTGTCCGTGGCGGTCATTGCTGCAACGGGGACCATCCCGCCCCCCAACGATTTCCCCATGAGAAGGATGTCAGGCTCGATGTCCATCGAGTCAAATATGCGCCCTGTTCGGCCAAGTCCCGTTTGAATCTCGTCGACAATTAGGAGGATGTTCCGCCGCCTGCATACCTCGCTGACCTGGCGCAGATAACCGGGCGGGGGAACGTTAACGCCGCCTTCCCCCTGAATGGGCTCGACGATGAACGCCGCAATATCATCCCGTGCGGCCACGAGCCGGTCCAGCGCGTCGGGGTCCCCATAGGGAACATTGGGGTGTTCGGGCAGAAGCTCGAGGAAGGGCGCCCGGTAGCGCTCGTTGGCTGTTATGGCGAGGGCGCCCAAGGTTTTGCCATGGTACGCGCCGTCCGCATATGCGATCTTGGGCTTGCCCGTAGCTGCAACAGCTGTCTTGATGGCGGCTTCGGCCGCTTCCGTACCGCTGTTGCAGAGATAGGCGCGCGTAAGACTGCCAGGCGTGATCCGGGCCAAAAGGCTTAGCAGGTCCGCCTGGTATTGGCAAAGCCGGGCCTGCATGATGATGGGGGAAGTTGGAAGATTGGCGAGCCGGGCACGAATTCGCGGGTGGTTGTGGCCCAGGTTGACGGCGCCGAATCCGCCGAGTACGTCAAGGTAACGCTCCCCGCGTTCGTCAAAGACGTAGCAGCCGTCCGCGTGAACGAACGTGCGGTCCATTCCGAAAAAGTGCAGCATTTCGGCGAACAGGGCATTGCCATGTTCCGCATAGCCGGCGAAAACGTCGCCCGTCGTGAATTGCTGAGCTCTAGCGGGGCTTTTGGGGGGCGCTGTTTCACGAAGGAGCTCTTCCACGATGGGGATAAGCCGGCCATTTGCTGTGGCCCAGCTCTTAGGGAAGCAATGTCCTACAGCTTGCGCCTTGTCCATTCCAACGGGAACGTCGCCGTTGCGCGCCAACATGATTGCCTTGGCGTCCGGATGCTTTTCCTGGATGCGTTTGAGCAAATCGATCCCCGACATTCCGGGCAGGGTCTCGTCGGCGATGGCCAACGCGATACGGGCGCCGCTCTCGGCAAGCTGACCGGCAAGTTCGAGCGCGGCTGGTGCATGCTGCGACAGCTCGATGGCGAAGTTTTTGCCGTATTTGCGCCGCAGTTCAGCGGTCAGTTGCCCCATCGCTGCCGGATCTTCCACCACGCAAAGGATGTAGCCTCTATTCACATACGCTCCCTGACTCGATTCTGACGGTTCAGATAGAGCAGCGCCCCCCTTGTCTTTCATCTCAGCTTTTTGATCCTGCATCACCGTACACACGTTAGAAGGTAACGTTTCATACTTGTCACGTCCTGTGCGGTCCGGCCATAGAACAACCCTTGAGGCCGCAACCGCCTATACCTCTGCTGCAATACAACTCTCGACGTACTGATCAATTGCTTTTCGGATCGTTCTGAAAATCCATGCGCGCCGGACGTTGTCTGTTTCGAGAAGGGTCATGCGGAACCCGTCGTGGGAACACTGGAAGCCGCTGAGTGGAACCACGACAATGCCCGATGAACCCATCAAATAGTACACAAAGCGCTTGTCCGGCGATACGTTCTGAACAAGCTCTTCTATCTTTGTGCGAACTCGGGGATCCTCGATCGGAAGCGTCTGACGCTCGTTCAAAACGCCGTCGCGGAACATCACCGTTAGATAGAAGGCTCCGCCCGGTTTGTTGACTACCACATGAGGGCAGTCTTTAAACGCTTCGTAAGCTTCCTGTGCGCGCGCGGAAAACGTTGCTTCCCGCCGCCGGAGATGGTCCTCGTATCGGGGATCTCCCATCACCAACGGGATCGACATTTGAGGCAGCGTCGTCGACGACACCTCGAGCCGTTTGGCTGCCAGCAGGCTGTCCACATAACTGGCGAAATTGGCGTCCGAATTACGGTTCAGGACCTCGACCCAACCGCAGCGCGCCCCTGGCCACGGGTACTCTTTGCTGATCCCTCGCATGGCAAGAGCCGGCACGTCTCCAATCCACTCGCTCATATGGAGGCGGGGGTTGCCATTGTAGACGATGTGAGCATATATCTCGTCCGCGATCACGAAGAGTTTGTGTTCCCGGGCGACGTCCGCAATCTCCTCGAGCACCTCGCGGGGATATACGGCCCCAGTAGGATTGTCAGGGGAGAGCAAGAGAATGCCCGCAATGGAGTCATTGTACTTGACTTTGTTCCGGATGTACTCGACATCGGGCATCCAACCGTTGTACGGGTCGAGCTCGTATGTCACATGGGCATATCCTGAATGGGCCGCCTCAGCCGACGAGTGGGTGCTGTAAGCAGGACTGGGCCCCAGAACGCGCGCTTCTCTGCGAAGAAACCCGTAGACTTTCGCCACCGCGTCGCCTAGACCGTTGAAAAAGATGATGTCATTGGGCGTGATTCGGACGCCGTCCGGCCGCGCATTAACGTGTTCTGTCAGAAACTCGCGCGTGAATGGAACGCCTGCCGTGTCGCAGTATCCCCAACTCGCAGATTCTTCGACTAGACCACGAACGTGCTCGCGGATCCATTCCGGAACTTTCTCGCCCTTTTGAATGGGATCTCCGATGTTTTCCCACGTGATTTCTTGGCCTAGACTGGCAATTTTATGGGCCACCCCAACGATCTCGCGGATTTCGTAGCTTAGACTGGACGCCCCTACATGTACTATGTTTCGTCTCATCGAATCCTCTATCCAGACAGGTGCTCAACTTGATAGGCGCGGTGCCTGTACTTCCGAATCCCGTACGGCTTGAAGATTGGGACGCCGATCTGTCGATTGGTTCTGAGAACACCCGAAGCGAACAGAGCGTTATCATACGTTTTGTAGACACGGAATTCAATCCTGCATCTGTCATACGGAAGCGGAAGATGCCGGCCCTTTGTATCCTAGCATTCTAGCGTGTAACCCGCGGATCGGGCGGCGTGAAGCGGGTCTCGTGGATCCACCGTGCCGGCAGGGACACCGGTGGTATTCCTTTCCGCCCCGCAATAGCGTGTTTTTTGCCGTATATGCGAAAGCGCTGTTGCGTTCATGCCTTTCTCTTTCATATGGCGATTGATCGTGTCTAAGGGTGCAAGCGTGCATTACTGCTGCGCGATTTCCTATAACAATGGGCAAAGAAAGGTCTTACAGCATGGCTCGGCGGAATATCGAACAGCAGATTGCCCGTGTCGCTGCCATACGCGGCAATGGATTGACGGAAGAAAACCTCAAGCTGCTTCTCAAGGCCTTGGGCGGCGCCAATCACCTGCTGCTTGCCAAGGGGGCGCAGGTTGCTGCTGAACTCGAGATAAGAGCGCTTGCGCCCCCGATGACGGCCGCCTTTGCGCGGCTTCTCGGAAAGCCTGCAAAAGCGGATCCTGGCTGTCGCGCCAAAACAGCCCTTGCCGACGCGTTGGATGCACTGGACTATGCAGAGGCTGAGCTGTTCTTACGCGGGGCCCGCCATGTTCAAATGGAATCAGTCTGGGGCGGACAGGTGGACACTGCAACGCAGTTGCGCGCCCGATGCGCCTTGATCTTGGCGAAACTGGGACCTCCTCGCGTGCTCGAGAACCTCCTGCCTCTGCTTGTAGACTCGGACCGTGATGTGCGATGCGCCGCAGTCAAAGCCGTTGCATTTGTGGGCGGCGAAGCAGGCGAGCTCTTGCTGCGGATGAAGATCCTCACAGGCGACCCGGAACCCGCCGTGCTTGCAGAGTCCTTTTCTGGCTTAGCCGCCTTGGCGCCCGATTGCGCTCTCGATTTCCTTGCTGTTTACCTTGACGCTGGCGATATCGCCGTAGCCGAGGGTGCTGCCATTGCATTAAGTGAAACCCGTTCGCCAGATGCCTTCAATCTGTTGCGTCAGTGCTGGCAAAGGCACTTCGACCGCGATCGTCGCAATATGCTGCTGACGCCCATTGCGCTTTGCCGCTGCGACCAGTCTTTTGCCTTCCTGGTCGACCTTCTCTCTGATGGGCCGGTTGACCTTGCTCTGGGCGCCATCGAGGCGCTTCGGATCTACGAGGAGGACCCCCGCCGGCTTCGGACAATCGAGGAAGCCGTGTTTTGCAGGCATGAACCAGCCGTCACAGACGCATTCGACAGGTCGCGCTTGTAAGGGACGAGGTTTGCTGTTCACCGGTAGCGCAACGGCGTCCGTTGACAGGTTTCCGGCCCGCTGCTAGACTTTCCTTATGAACGGGATGGTGGCCATAGCGTTAGTCCTGTGGGGAACGGCGGACCCGGGGAATCTCCTGTTCAATCCGGGTTACGAAGAGGCTGTCAACGGGTCGCCAGTCCGGTGGGAACTGTATGTTATGCCCAAGGCGGGAGCCGAGGGCCGGTTGGTCGAAGAAACGGCTTACGAGGGGGCCCATGCCGTGATGCTCCACATTACCGAGCCTTATAAAGAAGACCCGGCGAACAACTGGAGCCAGTATGTCCCAGGCGACTATGCCGGCCTGAAGCTTCGCATTTCCGGCTACATCAAGGCTCAGGACGCAACAAGCGCCGCACTGTGGCTCCAGTGTTGCCAGCAGAGTCCATTCAAGACGCTATATGTGGCGAGCACCATGGATGTGGCGCCTATCTACGGCACGCGCGACTGGACGCGTGTTACGATGGATGCCGAGGCGCCGGAAGGGACGGACTTCCTGGTTCTGCGATGTGTTCTTCGCGGCAGGGGGACGGCGTGGTTCGATAACCTGCAACTCACGCAAGTATCGCCGCCTGCAGACCTGGAAACGACAAAAGACACGCAGAGCGCTGCGCCTGCTGTAAAGGAGCCGGATATTAAGGATCCCGCTTTTATCGAGGTGCCCGTTATGGAACCGCGGTCTTTCCAAAGCGCCCCGGAAGCGCCTCCTTCCGGAGCGGCGCTGGTTGAACAACAGCGGGGATCCATTGACGAGGTGGCGGAGCAGGTTGATAGGCTTGTTGACCAGCTCGACGCGATTCAGAAGCGGATTGATGAACTGAGCCGGTTGATGCGCGATCGCAGCAAAGAAGACGAGCTTGAGGCGCCTGTAGCGCCTGTACCGCCCGTCCAACCCGTAGTGCCGCCTTTGGTGCCCCACCGGCCGCGCGAGAGAGCAGGAAACGCACCGTGACCGAAGGGCATTACATCACGGCAATCTCTGTTTTGGCAGGCCTCATGGCTGCGGTAGCGTTTTGGTACAGCGCGGTTGTGCTCGAGTACGTACGCGAGGTTCTGCGGAAGCGCCGGGTTAACCGCCAGACGGCCCGGACAGCGCCTGAGGCCCCTGAGCAGAACATGCAGAAGAAACCGGACTAGCCATGGGACAAAACGGCGGCTATCAAAAAGCACGTCCGTTTCTCGGTGTCCTCTTTCGGTGCTGTCACGTCTACGCGCGCATATACCTGAACAAGGAGGGCACGGCTTATATAGGCCGTTGCCCCCGGTGCGGCGCCGTTGTCAAGATCCTCACGAGTTCTGATGGAAGCCGCACCCGTTTCTGGGAAGCCGGCCGTTGAAAACAGGCCACGGGGGCAATGGAAGGCCCGCCCCCGTGGTTCTCCTATGCAACGGTGCACCGCGACATCTGCGCCGCAACATCTTGGACGCACTATAAGGGCAGCGTCACAATCCCGAAGTAGCCCAGCAAGATATAGGCCGTGTCCTGGCCGAAACGGACACGGGAGGGCCAACCCATCACGGGAACCAGGTCAGTTAAGGTCCCGTTGCCGGTGGCAAAATCGTAGCGCGCCACTGCGCCGTTGCCTATAGCAACGTAGGCGCTGAGACCTTGAGCGTCGACGAGACTGCCGGACTGCTCCGTCACGAGGACCCCGTCGCCGAGGGCAATCGCGCCATTGTCGGCAATCGAGGCCGCATGGAGCTTGTAGCCGCTGTCATAGGCGTCGAAGTAGACTCGGGCCCCGCGTGCAAGGACTTGCCCGGCGCCGCCTGGCAGCATAGCCGAATCGAGGGGGACAACCTCGTTTTCGCCGTCCCAAGACACGGTTTTCAGAGCGGTGGTGTAGCCCCAGTAGGGTTCCTCGTCGTCGGCTACGGTGCGAACGATTTCGGGGAAGCCCCACCACTGCTCATCGCGTAAGGTTAAGAGCTGTTTCTCCGGGTCATATTGTAGAAACAAGCCCGGTACATTGACGCTGGGCCCAGCCGCCGGCGTGTTGACGTCTACCTCGGTCAGGAAATAGGCCACGACGGGGCCCAATGAGGTACCCTCCATTCCTGCATTCTCGCTTGTGCCCACGTAGAGCGCGCCGCCGGCCGCGTCGACAGATACGATGTCGGCGAAGCCAAGGCCCAGGGTGGCGTAGGGCAGATCTTCATTGCTCAGGTCGATGAGAGCGACGCCTTGCTCTGCCTCGTCGGGCCCGACGGTTTGGCTGTAGCTGTCTGCCGTGCCGCGTAACACAAGCGTGTGGCCGAGGAGAAACGCGTCGCTCTGCGGACGCCAAGGGATCCACCAGGGCGCGAGCGCGATCTTGGTGCCCGGTGAACCGCCCACTGCGTCTCCTGGGAGTGCGTCATCGCGGATGGGTTCGTAATCCACGTAGCGCCAAGGCCCGTAGCCGTAATAGGGCTGAAAGTCGAGGGTCGTGTCTGAAGCGACGCTCGGCGCAGCCGGATCGGAACAGTCAACTACCACGACCCGGTATTGCGACCGGTATTCCCACGGAGATTCCATCGCGATTGCCTGTTCCCCGACAAGCACCACAGACTCGTCGTAACCCAAAACATCGTAAGTGTATGGCATGTCGATCTCGAGGGCGCCCAAGCTTTTCAAAGGAAGCGACTCGGTTTGGATGAGCGTGGTGCCTGTGTCATAGCGGCTGATCACCTCGACGCCGACATTCGAGCTCAACTCAACGAAGTCCGCCACGTTCTCAGCGAGCGTGAGTCGGTTGGCTACGAAGGGGGTGTCCAGGTCTGTGGCGTCGATCCGGGCGAGTTGCTCGCTTGTGACGCCGTAGTAGTCCTCCCCGGAGGCCAGCGAGCGCAAGATGTCGCCGTCCAGATCGACGTAGCCGCGGACATCGAGGTTGGCCGGTCCGTACGAAATGAACTGGAGCCTGTCATAGCCGCCGATCGTCTCGTTCCAGCCGCTGAAAGGCACGAGGATGAGGTTGTCGAGCACGTTAAAGGCCTTCACGTCCTCATAGGCGCTCGACCAACTCCAGTCGTCGCCAAACGACACCCGCTCGACCAACGCCGGCGCCGTCGGGTCGGCGACGTCGAACAAGCTGACCGAGACTCTGCGCCCTTGCGTATCATCAACGCCCAAGGCTATGAGGCGGTCGCCGCGCGGCTCGATATGCGTCGACCAGCCGGGGACTTCGAGTTCAGCCGTGACCTGCGGATTGTAGGGATCCGACAAGTCGAGCACGTACAGCGGGTCTACAATGAAGAATGTCACGACATAGGCGCGCGGTCCGTCGAAACGGGTCGCGAACAGCGTGTCGCCGCGGGCAGACACGAATTCGGACTGCGCCATAACCGCGAGATCATCGGGATCCGCCAAGTCAACCGTTGTGATGTATATCATGCGATCACTGCCTTCGTCGGACCATTCCCATGCGCTCGAAACGACGCGCAATACGCCTTCGAAAGCGTCAATCTTGAATCGGTCCGCTACCTGTCCGGCAACGAGGACCGACCCGCGCACCTCCATCTGACCCGCGGGGTCGCTGATATCCACATAGGTGATCCGGGTGTCGTCATGCCAGTCCTCGTCCCACTGGTTGGAGGCCACGTAAATCGCCGAGTTGGTTGCCTGGATCACAGTTCCCGCGCCAGGGAACTCCAGTTTGTCTGCCTCGTAAATATGGCCGGGGTCGGCAATGTTGACGCTCAGGACGTGGGAGCTCGCCGCCTCTTTGCGTACCACGTCGGTTTCTACCCAGTACCACTGGTAATCAGCCGTCACTGCGTAGAGCACGTCACCAACCAAGCGGCTGTCAACCAGGTCCCCCTCGAGGTCAAAACTCCCGACAATGGCGGGTCCGTCAATGTTTTCCGTATCGATTACGTAAAGCCGCGTCTTCACCTTAAAGGATACGGTGTTGCCCTCGGTCGTGTATTCGGTTGCGTTTCCGACCAGGACGTAAGCCCTGCCGTCTCGAATGTACAGATCACGGGGATAGCCGTAAGTGGGAATGCGCCAGAGGATCACCTCGTCTTCGAGGTCAACAAGGAGCAGGCCCCGGTACTGGTTAAGGATATAGAGCAGATGACCGTCCTGCCGGATGACGTCTGGTTCGATCACCTCGCGCGTTTCCTCGGCCTCTCCTTCGGCCGGCGCGTCAACAGCGTCATAGAGCCCCGGCATCCTGCCGTTCCAACGGCCCGTTCCGAGGTCGGCGCTCGTAAAGCGGTAGTCGCCGGTCTGGGGGAATAGCGGACAGCCGGTGCAAAGCACGAGGACAAGAGCGAGTGCAACGTAAACAGTTCTGTTCGACATGGCGTCTCCTCCCAATGCTGATGTCGGGCCTGCAAGGGACACAGACCAACCCCCGACGATGTTTCCGGACACACAATGAGCCGCGCTTGCTAATAATACTCGACATAATTAGAAACGTTACGGGGCGAAAGATCATTCATTCGCCCCTCGGCGTTGTACAGCTTTTAAGGCGAAACGATGCCACCTTCGTCAGGCATCACCGCCCGGACATAACCGTCGCTCGAAACGGTCAGGCACTCCAACCTCTTGTCGTTGTTCACATCGGCTGTCAAGGGCGGCGCGGCAATCGGGCCGACTGACCGCGTGTCGCGCCAAAGCACGACCCCGTCCTTGTTTACGCACCAAAGCTCCCCGGCCGCGGTTGCAGCCAACACGAAGCCGTTTGCAGCATTGGGAGCAGCGCCGAGTCTTGCTGCCGGCATCGGCACGCGCCACACTTCATCCAGCCCGGTTGTCAGGGCGTGCAGACCGTCTGTCGCGGCAACGAAAACCCGCGTTTCGTGCTTGCCCTCGATTTTCTGGCGCTCAGAATCCTCAACAAGGATCGCGCTGATCGCGGGCGCGTCCTTGAAGCGCGCCGCGTCAATGGGCCTCCCATCGGCGGCGGCGCATACGTGCAACGTTCCTGATGCGTCGCCCGCCACAAGCTGCAAACCTTTCCCGTCAAGACGAGCAAGGACAGGTCCTGCCGTAAGGGGCGCCTTCGCATCATAGGACCACATGGGCTCGCCGGTATTGTCGAGGCCGTAGAGCTTCTGGCCGGCGCCGACAAAGCATTCCGTGCGTGCATCGGCGTCGGCATCGCCCGCAGCCAAGCCCTTGATAGAGTCGGAAATCGGCTGTTCCCAGAAGGTTTGGCCATTCGAGAACAGGGCAAGAACGACGCCGTTTTCTAGTGCAACGAGCAGTTCCTCGCCTGGAAACGGATGTAGATTCTGAAAGACGGGGGGGGCATTGCCTATAGCCGCAGGCAATTGCGACGACCACAGGCGGGTTCCGTCGCCCGATAGCGTGTGGAGGACGCCCCGATGGTCGACAGCGGCAACGATTGGTCTCCCAGTCCATCGGCGCCCTACAGCGGCGCCCTGCGTAAAGCGGCATCTAAACTGCTGCCGCCAGATGATCTCGCCCGTTCCTGACAATGCTGCAACAGCCCCTGACTCGCTGCATGCGATGAGCTCTTTGCGTCCGTCCGCGTTGACATCCGCGTTCGCAAGGGGTGCCGTGATGGGACCCGACAGTTTCTGTTGCCACGCCAAGGCCGGCATCACGTCGGCTGTGAAGAGGCGCGTAACGGGCGGTCCTTTGGGGATGAGCAAAGCAAGTTGCAGTGTGTAGCGCTCACCGGCTTCCAGACCGCCGCGCAGGACGCCGTCAACTCGCAACGCCTCGCCGGGCGCCAGGTTGAAGGCAATGCTGTCAGGTGTAAGGGAAAGCGCAGGGGGGACCGTCGTCTCTAATGCGCCCTCGAGCCGAAACCCCGTGTGATTTACGAAACCGTAACGGGCAGGCGTCGCAGCGGGCGCAGGGCTTGGCGCACTTGCGAGTTCGAGGTGCAAGGCGGCGGGCAGCACATAGTCGTGAATGGACAGGCCCTCGAGCAGAACCGGGATCTCGAGGGGACCGATGGCGGCCACGCCTTGCTTCGGCTGAATCAAGCGCTGCTCGCCGTTACATAGACTCGTTACCGTCAGGACCTGCTCTTGACGCGCTGCCGTGGCCGGCTCCTTGATTCCCTCAAATAACGCGAGAGCGGCCGTTTGGCCCGAGCGGAATACAAAGCAAGGCGATCCGCCGAACGAATCAGGACCAACCGGCGTCAGCGCATCCAGCGGGGTTTTCATGGTGTAGCGTGCGAGCGCGGCACGCATTTCCCCAGTCTGGGACGCAAGCGCCTTTCCGTTCTGCATGAGGCCTTTGTACAGGGAAACGTCGTTGTCTTGAATGCGCCACCAGGATGCGTCCGCGGCATCGGCCCACACCCAAAAGGGAGAGAGGGTTTTTGCCGAACAGAGCTGAACGGCGAACTCCTCGCGCGGGTATGTTGCCATGATGCGGCGGCCGTCGGTTGCGAGCGGGGCGACGCCCAGGCTGATCGACCCTTGCTCGCGCCAGATCTCGTGATGTGCCGGTGCAAGATGGAGCCTCAGTATTTGCTCGACGTGCTCGACCATGGCGCCTTGCCGTTTGGGCGAGCGGATCTTTGCGGTGTCGCGCAACAGCAGATGGAGACGGGCGCCTCGGCTCGAACCGACGCCCCGGATCACGCCTTCGAGGAGACGGAGCCACAGCGGCCCGGCCGAGTCGATACCGTCGCAAATCACAAAGATTTCGCCCGCCGGCAACTCGTTCAGAAACGCCCAGGCAAGACCGGTTCCAAAGGCTTCTGCCCCGTTTGCCACTTCTTCCGGAGCAACGTTCTCGTAATCGTAGCCGTCCCACTGATAAAAGTAGAAGAAAGCTGTCGAACGGCTGTCGACCACGACGCCGGTGAGGCCTGCCAAACGGCAGAATGCGCTTGCAGCAGCCATATTGCTTGCGGCTGCGTTAGCGCAGGCGGAGTCAATGAAGAAAGGCCCGTCCGGCGCCAAGGATGTCCAGAGGGCGTTGTGTCCGATGCCCCCTTGGGCAAGGCGTTGGCACGCAAGGCGCACTTCCTGCAGAAGCGCATCATCACGATGGGTGCTCGACGGATCCCCGTCGCCGGCCCAAGGATTGGTCATGACGTCGTTCATGATTCCCTCGAGCGCAAAGCCGTCAAAGCCCTTTGCCTGCCAATAGGGGAGGTGATTGGCCGCCCAGGTTGCGTTGACCGGCGACACTAACAGGGCCTGCGGCATGTGGTCCGGACGCGCCCAAGGCGCAACGCCCACTAGACCCGCAAGGAACCAGATGCTCAGGAACTGCACGTTTCCTCCTTGTGGGTCTCCTTGCGGAGCGGGCATGGTCGCCGTTTCTTGCCTATGACACAGCGTAACAAGGCCGTATTCCGGGCGCAACCCATGGGGCCCAGGCGAATTGCGCCGAGCGTGCGCGCGTGCTACGCTCATTCGGACATGTGGCGGCAATGAGAAAAGGAGTATCGAGCCATGCGCTATGCACTAGCGGTATTGATAGCCATCTCTGCGATGGTTGGGCAGGTCCACGCGGCGGCCGAGACGGAAGAAAAGGCGGAAAAGGTCCAGCTTTTCAATGGCGAGAACCTGGACGGCTGGAAACTGTTCATACCGGATCCGAACGTCGATCCCACGACTGTCTGGGATGTGCGGGACGGCGTGGTCCACTGCAAAGGCACGCCCGCAGGATACATGCGGACTACCAAGCAGTACGCAGACTATGTCCTGACCTTCAAGTGGCGGTGGGCAGGCAGCGAAGGCGGAAACAGCGGTGCGCTCATCCATATTCAGGGGCAGGACCAAGTATGGCCGGAATGCATCGAAGTGCAGCTTGCCAGTCGGAATGCGGGGGATTTCTGGGTCATTGGCGAAGCCGATTTCAAGGAACACGTCAACAAAGATGATCGCCGGGTCCCCAAGAAACGGGAGCACAACGAGAAGCCAATCGGCGAGTGGAACAGGATGAAGATCGCTTGCAACGGCAACACGATCACAGTTTGGATCAATGGTTTGCTTCAGAACGAAGCCACAGAAACGACCGTCGCGAAGGGCTTCATCGGTCTTCAAAGCGAAGGCGCGCCCATCGAGTTCCGGGACATTGTCCTTACTCGAACAAAGCCGGAAGAAAGCATGCCCGCAAAGAAAAGCGACTGATCTGCGGGACGATGCGAGAGCGCCTGTTGTCCAAAAGCAGACGCGAGAGACTGCGCAGCCAGGCCCGAGTTGTCTTGGGCAAGCCTATTCGAAGGCAAGCACAACATGCCCACGCGCCGGCGGTTCTGACGGAAGCTCGCGGGTTCCGTGGAACGTAGCAATAGGCTGGTCAGGTGCTGCGCCCATCTCAAGCAAGTAGTCCTGCACTTCTTGGGCGCGGCGCTTTGAGAGCTCCATCTCGTACTGCTCGGAGTGGCCCGTATCTCCAAAGCCTCTGATGTGCAGTTTGAGATCGGGCCATTCCTTTAGAATGAGCACGAGGCCGCGCAGATATCCTTTCGCGGCGGGAGAGAGGGTCGCGCTTGCCTTGGTGAAGGGGATTGCCTCGAGTTCGGGGTAGTTGTCGGGGGCCCCGTCATAGTCATGCCAGCGATTGGGTGTTTCCATCTGCATGGGCTCGATATCCACCGCGTCGGGCACGCCGTCGCTGTCGTTATCGGGATCAGGTATGCCGTCGGCGTCTTGGTATCCGTCGTGGTCTTCCGGCAGATTGGGAGCGGCGTCTATCACATCGGGTACCCCGTCCCCGTCGGAATCCTGCTTGGAAAGGATGGTTAACCGGTTCTTAGCGTCCGCTAGCAGAGCGCCCGCAGCGCGCCAGTCCCCATCGAGCAGTTCGTGTTCTGCAAGGCTCACGCGCGAGACAATGGCTGCATAAGGGACCGGGGCAAACGACTCCATCGTGTCGGCATCAAGGGATTCAACGTCGGCCAGGACGGCGTTGTAAAGCCCCTGGCAAGCACCTTTGTCTGCAGGCGGATCAAAGGGGGTGCTTTTGAAGGCTTGACCAGCATATGAAGCAACCTGGGCTTGCTCTCTCGCAAGGGTCGCATAGTCCCATGCGCCCCGCAAATCGCCTTGGCTGTGCAATCGGCGCGCATTGGACAGGTATTGCTGGGCCAACGCGAGCGTATACGGTGCGTAGACGGCGCCACCAGCCTGTTCAGCTTCCTCGAGGGCTGCGCTTGCTTCCGTGAGTGTTGTCTTGTCGAGGCGATTGTAATCTCGCAGCTCGGGGAAGGTGTGCAGGGCCAATCCTGCGCCGGTCGATTGGCACCCGGCGCAAGGGATGAGAACCATAAGCACAAGCAATACGCTGGTCGGCAGTTTCGACATCAAGGGCTCTCCCACAATCGCTATATCGCAGCAAACGCGCGCCGGATTGGTTTCGTTGCGTGGTCACTATAGCCGCACCCTCCAATGCTGTCAAGGACTGCAAAGCCCGCCGCCAGCTCTGCGGCTGGGAAGCGGGATTGCCGGTTATCTGCAAAAGAATGGGCCTCGACGGTTTGCAAAGGGCACGGCGGCTTCATACGATTGTAAGAGGCAGAGAATCATGCATATCCTTGGAATCTCCGCATTGACAGGCGACAGTGCTGCTGTCATTCTCCGCGACGGTCGCGTCGTGGCCGCCGCGAAGGAGGAGTGGTTTACCCGGACTCTTCACGAAACCCGTTTTCCGGAACAGGCTGCGGCATATTGTCTGGAAACAGCGGGGATCGGCGTCGACGATTTGCAGTTTGTTGCCTCTCATGAAGCGCCTGTCCTGAAGGTCCGGATGCGCAACGGCAGTGACGGGCGCAGTCCTGCTGCTTTCGGGAAGGGACCGGCCTTGTCTCAAGGCAGAGCCGTGAGGGGAACGATCCGCAAGTACCTGGGCTATCGCGGTGATATTCTGTTTGTGCCATACCACCAGTCCCTGGGTGCCACGTTCTTTCTAAGCCCTTTCGACGAGGCCGCTGTGCTGGTAATCGCAGCCAGCAGCGAGGGGCCCGGAGCAAGCTACGGTTGGGGTCGGGCGAACCAGATTGCCCTGACCAACCAGCTTGCAACTGCGGGCTCGCTGGACGGCTTCGCCATAGCCGTGGCCGGTTTTGTGGGCTGCACAGGAGCAGATGGTCTGGCGGCGCTCATGAAGATGGCTGCTGCCGGCAAACCGGCCTTCAGACGTCGGATCTTGCGTGACGCGATTGACCTGAAACTGGACGGTTCGTACGCAATGGCGCCCGAATACGCATTATTACCAGACGGCACGGCAAGTCATGGCGCGCTCAGCAGTCTTTTTGGCGAATGCCCCGGCTGGTCTCGGGAATCCGCGCTCCGATGGAAAAGAGATATCGCGCGTTCGCTGCAGTGCGTAGTCGAGGATGCCGTTTTGCGGTCGGCACGCCGGGTGAGGCGCGAGATCGGGACCAGGCGTCTCGTTGTTGCAGGGAACGGGGTCTTGCTGGGCAGCGTGTATGCGCGGCTGTGGAAGGAAACGCCGTTCGACGACGTCTGGATGCTCGCGGCGCCGGAGCAGAGCGCGGCCTTGGGCGCGGCCTTGTTCGTGAGTTGCCAGTTGCTCGGGACGGGGCGTGCAAACGCCGCTGAGGCCGGCAGAGGACTGCATGTGGGTCCAGGTTTTTCTGATGCGGCAGTGGCCTCGTACCTTGACGAAGCCCGGATCCCTTACGAGCGTCTCAGCGAAGGTGAAGTGCCGGGAAAAGTGGCGCATTTGTTGGCGTCGGGGAAAACCGTCGGCTGGTTCCAGGGTAAGATGGCTTTTCTCTCCGAGAACCTTGGAGGACGGGCGATTCTCGGCCATCCCCAATCTCGCGCAGTTCAAGACGGGGTCATACCCGGTACCCCGGGTACTGTCGCATGCGACACAGTGCCCCGACGGATTGCGACCGCAGAGCTCGATCCCGACGCGCCTTGCCGAATTCACGATGTTGCCGCGGCTTTTCAGGAGGAGACGGGGAGCACGGAGCTTGCCGCGTTTCCCCTGCGCTACGGAAACGAGCCCATTGCCTGCACACCGCGAGAGGCTTATGCCTGTTTCATGCGAACCCGTGTCGAGTACTTGGTTATGGGACCCTTTCTGCTCGATAAAAAAGAGCAGCCGTTGGTTGAGGAAACCGGCGATTGGGTGGATGTCGATCCCAGCGCCGCCTCTGAAGACACCCCCATGGAATGCCGAACACCGAAAAGATACAATATTGCAAAGGCGATAAAGGTGGTTCTGCTGATACTCGCGACAACAGCCTTGTTGGCCGCAGCGGCTTGGCGCTTGGGGGCGCCTTTGCCTGTCGTGATCGGAGCAGGCATTGGATTGCCGATGCTCTGGGCCGTTGCTAATGCAGTGCGGAAAGCAATGCAGCGGAGACCGTCGAAACGTCTGAAACAAGGGCGCAACAAGAGCTACTGGGTCGAGGCGAAGAAGCAATCTTCACAACTTGCCGACTATCGCCAGTAACCGCAACCGGTGCACTAAGTCTGACCATATGAGGAACACAAAGGACCATATCGTGCGAAGGGCGCCTGACATTTGCGGGTCTTGCGCCGCGTCGGGCCGTGGGCGGTACGTTGCTTGCTTTTCGCGTCCCGCAGCCGCGTGGAGCATGCCGGCGCTAAGCGTGACTCAGCGGGTGCAGTCAAAGGAACGGGTCAATGATGCTGTTGTGAGGCCGGGCCCGCCGCGTGTTCAGATCCAGACTCAGTCCGGCTGCAACGGACACTGCGTCTTCTGCCCAAACGACGCCGTTCATGCCGCAGGTCTTCCGCAAGGCAGAATGAGTGAGGCGCTATTCCAGAGAATCATCGACCATCTAGCTGCGCCCCCGCCGCGCCGCGTCAGCTTGTATCTGATGAACGAGCCTCTTTTGGACGCGCGGCTGCCCGAGTTCGTGCGTTATGTCAAGGAGCGCATCCCCGCCACGACGACGCTGGTTACCACAAACGGCACGAAACTAAGTGAGGGGAAAGCCGCCGCGCTTATTGACGCCGGTCTCGCGCGTCTGAAGGTAAGCCTTCAGTCGCTTGATCCCGTCAAGAATGAGCAAGTGATGGGGTATAGCAGCGAGCAAGTGATCGAGAACATTCTTGGCGTCAAACGCGTCATGAAAGAGAAACGGGTAAGAGACTTTGATTTCCGCGTCTCGATGGTGGTGACCCGTGAGAACCGCGACGAGATCGCTGAGGCCCGCCGCTTCTGGAGGCGCCATGGCATCCGTCTAGTCACCTCCGCTCTCGAAAACCGCGGCGGCAACATCGCGAACGCTCCGGACATGAACCCGGACGAGATGCAGAAACGGGCGAACTGCATCCGCCCGTCTCGTGAGATGTGCATACTGTTCAACGGGGACGTCGTGCTGTGTTGCGTTGATTGGTTCCGTACCGTGGTTGTGGGGAATGTCGGCCGGCAATCCGTTCACGAAGTGTGGAACGGACTGCCCTTGCGCCAGATCCGCGTCGCCTTGCGAGAAGGCGACGCGGCCCATCTACCGCAGATCTGCATCAACTGTACGGAGAGCGCTTGTCCCAACAGCCATCGCAGCATGCTGAGCACGTTGGTCCGCAGATTTCTGCCTCTCCCGAGCCGCACCCGCGGCAAGTAAAGCAATACCCTCTTGGGCGGCTGCAGGATGCACAGTTTCCCATGCCGCGTGTGGCAAACGGTCTATCTATGAGTGTAGGTGTTGAAACAGGCGGGCCGGGCCGTCCGACATCGGTCTCCTGAAATGAGACCGCCGGGAAGCCGTCTCTCCCCAGCTTCCCGGCAGGCAGGGATTGCGCTACTTGACTTCGACCCGGACCTGCCGGGCCTTTGCTTCCTCCGTTTTCGGCAGCCGGATTTTCAGTACGCCGCGCTTGTACGACGCATCCGTTTTGTTGGCATCCACCTCGCAGGGCAGCGGGATGGCCCTGTAGAAGGAGCCGTAGCTGCACTCGCTGTAGTAATAGGAACGCTTCTTTTCCTCGCGGGAGGCCTTTTTCTCGCCACGAAGGACCAAGCGGTTTTCCTGGAGCTCGACGTCAAAGTCCTTGGCATCAAGGCCAGGAAGCTCGGCAGTCACCGTGACAGCCTCGTCGTCCTCGTCTACGTCGACCGCAGGTCCAGCGCTCCAACCCGCTCGCGTGAGCCACTCGTCGACAGCGCCGGGGCCGCTGGTCTCCCTTGGGGTCAACCAGCGATTGAAGGCGTGACGAAAATTCCGGCCTACGTCCTCGATCGACTGCCGCAAGGGTGCAGGTACAAGCTTTGTCATCATCTGTCACCTCCTCGATGATTCGTCGAAGGCAACGTGTTGCCTGAATCTCAGGATATTTTGACCTCGATCTGTTTGGGTTTGGCAGCTTCCTTCTTTGGCAGCTGGATGACGAGTACGCCGTGACGCATCTCCGCCTGGATCTTGTCTTGATCAACGGCCTCGCTCAACTGGAACTGCCGGAAAAAGTTGAGCAGTTCGTATTCGCGATAGATGGGCTCCACAGGCATGTGGCTCTTTGACTGCGCCTTCAGCGTTAAGATGCTGTTCTCGACATGGACGTTCACGTCTTCCTTTTCAACGCCAGGCAAATCAGCCACGACGACGAGCCCGTCTTCTTTCTCGAATATGTCCACTGCCGGAATCAGGGTCCGGTTCTCTTCGCGGGTGTCCGGAACCTGAGCTTTTTGCTCTCTTTTCACTGGGACTGTACTTTCCAACATGGTTGCCACCTCCTTCTCAGTTATCCGATCGCACGGATCGTTACGACACCGAAACGGCTATCTTCTTGGGTTTGGCCTCTTCAGCCTTCGGCAATGTGAGCAGTAGCAGACCATTTTTATACTCGGCCTGCACCTTGCCCGCGTCCACGCCGACAGGCAGGGCCATCGTTCGTACGAACCGCCCCGCACTACGCTCGCTCCGGTGGAAGGCTTCCGGCTTGACATCCTCGCTGATGGGCGGTTTTTCTCCCGCCACGCGCAGCGTATTGTCAAGGACCGATACCTCGAGGGTGTCCGGATTCAGACCCGGGGCCAGCGCTTCGACGTAGACATTGTCACTGTCTTCAGCCACGTTCATCAGCGGGTAGGCCCTTGCTGCTGCGCCGGGAAGGAAAGCGAACCGCGCAAACGGACGTTTGCCTTCCATAGCGTTTTCAAAGACCGACTCGATCTCGCGCCTGAGCGCTTCGAAGTCTCTATCAAAGCCCCTAAACGGATCCCACATTCTGAATGGCATTGCTACTACCTCCTTTCAATCTGCTGTACTTGTCTCAGCGCCTTTCTGCGCGTGCCAACCGCCAATTCAGGTAGCAAACCAAATGCCAAGAATACCTGAGCGCTGCTCGGTATGGCCTGCCTCCTAACCATCATTCTCATAATGAGTTAGCGCGGAACCACTTTTCTTTGTTTGCCGATGGGGGCGTTTCTCCAGAAGGAGACTGTTGCAGAACTGAAAAGCGCTGTTTCATTCTGAAAAAGGCAGGCTTTGTCTGATCTTTCATCTCGACATGTTTTGATATAGACAGGCATCGCGTGCTATCTAAGAGGGGCAGTTTCATGAATGCCTTTGCTGCACCAATGAAGAACCTTACTTGCGAAAGGAGGGGCTATGGCTTTCCGATTCTGGAGAAGGATCCGTATCGCCCCGGGTCTGACTGTAAACCTGAGCAAGTCGGGCCCGTCGTTGTCGATGGGGCCTCGCGGTGCAAAGCTTACAGTTGGTTCGCGCGGTGTGCGCACCACGGCCGGGATCCCGGGCACCGGCCTGTTCTATACGACCCACGTCACCGGTAAGAGCGGCCGGGGACAGGAAAGCCGCCGCAGCGCGCCCGCGGCGCCACTACGGAGCCGTTTGAACTTGGGCTTTTTTCAGCGTTTGGTCGCCCCGGCGGGTGAAAAGGCTTTCGTCGACGGTTGCCGTGCGCTGGTCGAGGAAGATGAAGAGCGGGCAGTAGCCCAACTCCGCATGGCTTTAAATCACGCTGACGCCGCGTATCTTGCAGGTTTCGTATGCGTGAAACGACAGCAACTGGATGATGCCGTGATGTACCTGTCGAAGGCCGCCGCGAACGCATCGAGCTTGGGCGTGCTTTTCGGAAAATACGGGGTTGCAGCCACATTGAGCTTGGGCATTGCCGACGGCGTCACAGTCCACGTCGGCCCGACGCTCGAGGGGGTGCTTCTGGGCCTGATCGAGGTTTACCAGGAGCAAGAACGCTGGCGGGAAGCCATTGACTGTCTCGAACGGCTGCGCAAGATGGATCCAAACGACATCCTCGTAAGGCTTTCCTATTCCGAACTGCTTATCGAGGCGCGGCCGGACGACAAAGGCATATGCCGGCGGGTGATCGCCTTGGCAGGCGACCTCGAGAACGAGTCGCCTCTCCACGCAGCGCTGATGCTTTACAAGGCCAAGGCTCTGCGCAGGCTGGCCCTACCAGGAGCTGCACGTGAGGTCCTGACGGCGGCCCTACGTAGGCGGAAGGACCGGTCGGACGAGCTCCTGAACGCGCTGCGCTACGAACGGGCACTGGTCTATGACGACCTTGGGCAGCATGCACGCGCACGGAAAGAACTCGAGCGCATCTACGCCCATGATCGCCACTATGAAGACGTGGCCGCACGCCTGGGGTTGGCGTAGCCAGCAAGCCCCGCTTCGTAGACCTTGCAGACGGCTGCTCTCGCCTGCATATGGGCCAGACGGCTCCTATGAGCCTGGCGCGTCAGGGGCTGACGAGACGACCGTCACAGGCCCGATCTGGGCAAGTCCCTCCTGGACGGCGCCTGCGTCGCCTGCTACGGCAATCGTGAGTGCATCCGGGCAAAGGGCCTCATGTGCGACTCTTGTGACGTCGTCGGCCGTCGTATGTTTGTAAGCTTCCATCGCTTGTCGAAGGTAGTCCTCAGGCAGGTTGTTGTAGTCGATGATCCATTGGTAGGCGAGCATGTCCTGCGGCGTTTCGAGACTGCCTGGGAAACTCCCGACGAGATAGGATTTCGCAATGCGGAGCTCTTCATCCGTGACTGGGTCCGTACGCATCGACTCGACGACGTCAAGAAACGTTCGCACGGCTTCCACCGTCGTCGGGGTCTTGGTGAAGGTGTATCCTTGGAATGCCCCCGCGAAACGATATGGCACGAAGTATCCCGCTACAGCGTAGGTGAGGCCTTTGTCGATGCGCAAGGATTTGTTGAGCCGGCTGTTGAAGCCCCCGCCGAGGATGTGGGTAAACACGCGCGAGGCATGGTATAAGGGATGGCCGCGCGTGATTGAGATATGGCCCAGGCGGATCTGACTCTGAACCGCATTCGGACGATTCACCATCATAATCCGCATCTCCCCGTGCTCGGGGACTTTGGGCGGGCTGACCTTGGGCAAAGGACCTGCCGGTTTCCAGTCCCCTAAGTGCTTCTTTGCAAGGCGGAACACCTGGCGCGGTTTCAGGTCGCCCGCCGCGTAAAGCACCGCCGTTTCGGGTCGAACCTGTTCGCGCCACCACTGCTCGAGGCTGGGCGCCGTGATGCGTTCGATATCAGCCGGTTCTCCGGTAGGAGTGCGCGCATAGGGGTGCCCAGGATAGAGTGCCTCGCGCAATGCACGCTCGGCGAGGTAGCCCGGATCTTGCATCTGGACGCTCAAAGCAAGCTGGAGCTGGTCTTTCAGAATAGCCAGCTCATCCTCGGGAAACGTTGGCCGCCGCACCACCTCAGCGAGCAGTTCCATTGCGAGCGGCGCTTTGTCGGCAAGGGCCGTCGCACTGACCTCGCCCACGTCCATGCTGGGCTGCCCGTTCGATGTGGCGCTGCCGTGGAGGGTCAAGGCGTTTGAATCAATGGTCTCCGCCAGTTGCGCCGCCGTATAGTTTTCAGTGCCTTTCGTAAGCATCTCGAGGGCCATCGAGGCCACGCCCGGCTGGCTCTCCGTCCAGGCGCCGCGCTTCAATCCCAGCAATATGGTTGTAAAGGGGACTTCGTGATTGGGCAAGACAACTACCTTCAGCCCGTTCGAGAGCGTTTTTTCCTTTATCGAGACTGCAGGGATCTGCGCTTGCAGAGAGTGGATGGGCGGTTCGGAGCCCATCCAATCCGGGCGGATCGCGACGGGTTTCGAGGCAATGCCCGCCAGCGCCGTCATGGGGCCGGCCGTCGCATCGGGCTCGTAGACGAAGTCGGAGTCGGGTACAACGCGGACCGTCGTACCCCGTTGCGGCGTCAGGTAGGTTTGTGCGACGCGCTGCACGTCTTCCACCGTCACGGCGGCGACGAGGTCAAGCTGACGATTGAGCCAGTCAGGGTCTCCGTGGATGAGGGCGGCGCGGCCGAGCTCCATGGCCTTGCCCTCGTTCGTCAGAAGGCTTGTCACAACGCGCCTTCTCATCCGGTTCTTTGCTTTGCCAAGCTCTGCTGCGTCAACGGGTTCATCACGCAACCGCGCGGTGTGTTTTGCCATTTCCGCGATCACTTTTTCGAGATCGCCCCCGGGTTTGAGTTCGGCGCCCACCCCTGCCAGGCCGTCCTGTTCAAGGGAGTAAAGGTAGGAGTAAGCCTCCTGACAAATCTTCTGTTCCTTCACCAGATCCTGATACAGACGGCTGCTCTCGCCGTCGCCAAGGATGTCGACTGCAATCTGAAGCGGTATGGTGTCGGGATGATCTTCGGGCACCGCGCGATACATAAAACGGGCCAAAGGGACGGGACCGATGCCTTCCT
>CAZBQH010000456.1:0-8874 GCA_964493915.1 uncultured Nitrospiraceae bacterium | reverse complement strand
GCGAGGCAGGTGTATCCGGCTTTTTGCAGGTCCGTTTTGTTTTGGATGCTCATGGCTTAAAACGGGATCTCCGCTCCGGTGTTGTCGTTGTCGGCCGTGCCGCCAAAGTCTTCAACTTTGGGAACCTTGGGCAGCAACTCTTCCATGACTTCAGAAACCGTCTGGATGTTGATGTAGGTCTTGTCGCCCTTGACGCTTTCAACCAGCGTCAGTTGCGCCGGTTTGCCAACGAGGCTCTTTGTGTCAAAGCCGGGCTGGGGCGCCTCGCCGGTCCACGATGTGAGCACCTTGCGCAACGTGCTTCTCTCGTCGTTGCTGATTTTCATGCCCAAGTTGTTGGTCTGAATCTTACGAAACGAACCGTCCTTGCACTTCACGCCGAAGATAAACCAAGTGAGGTTTACGGTCTCGGTCTCCTCGCTCTCAAACTTCTTTCGCGTGACGTTGTATTCATCCACCACGTCGATGCAGACCGCGATGTGAGTGCCTTTGGGCGGCGGCTCGCCTAGGTTGGAGAGTGCCGATGTTTTGTTTTCTGGTATTTTAGCCATGTTGTTTTGTGTGTGTTTGTTTGTTGTTGTGTTTTACTACTCGACGAAATTGGAGTTGCGGAGGATGACGAGAAAGGTCTCGGCCGGCAGGATGGCCAGCCACTCGCTGTCGTTGCGGCGGTGCATGACCACGGGCAGCTTCTCGCCGGCATCGCGCTTGGCCTGGGCGATCCAGTCGTAGGGGTTGCCGCGCTCAGTGCGCTTGACCTCGAAATGCAGCTTGGGCAGGCACTCGCAGAGGACATCGCTGCTGTCGCCCTTGGTGTCGCCGCAATACTGCTGGCTGCGGCGGGCGGGGAAGCCTTCGGCGGTGAGAAACTTGGCGGCTTCCAGTTCCCCGCGTTTTCCTTTTTGGCGGCTATTCATTGAGAAGGGTGTTGATTTCGTGAAGGTCGGGCTGCTCGCCATACTTGTGCGGCGCCTCATCGGTGGTGCGGCTGTCCAAGGCGTGGTCGAAGCGGGTGAACGACGGACTCCACACCATCTTGAAGGTGCGGGTCTGGCCTTCGCGGTGCTTGGCCACGTTCCACTCGGCCTCTTGATGATCTCGGCTGTCGGCCCCCGGTCCCGTCTCGTAGTAGTCGGGGCGGTGAATAATCGTGATAATGTCCGCATCCTGCTCCAACGAACCGGAATCCTTGAGGTCGCTCATGCGGGGGCGGTTCTCGTTGCGGTCTTCGCCCTTGCGTCCGATCTGGGCGGCGGCAATGACCGGCGCGCCTAGCTCCAGCGCCATGGCTTTAAGTCCGCGACTGACGGCACTGACGCGCTCGTAAGACGTATTGTAGCCCTTGGCCTCCAAGAGTTGGGCGTAGTCCACGAAAACCGCCTTAATGCCGTGGCGGCGCATGTCTCGCCTAGCGCGGCCACGGATGTCCATGATCGTGGCGCCACGGGCTTCGTCGATGTGCAGGGGCTGGGTGCCAAGCAGGTGAAGCTCGCGCCCGAGGCGCTTCTGGTCGTCGGCGCTGATCGTGCCGAGCCGGACTCTTGCGCTATTGGCCCTTGCCCTAGCCTGGGCGATGCGGGTGGTAATGCTCCTCTTGGGCATTTCCAAGGAGAACAAGAGGCACGGGGTTCCGGCGGCGACCATCCGGTCGCACATGTTGATGAGCAATGCGCTCTTGCCCATGGAGGGGCGGCCGGCGACCAAGACCAACTGGCCGGGTTGCAAGCCGCCGGTGAGGATGTCGAATTGCTCAAAGCCGGTGCGCAGTCCGCGGGGCTTGCCGCGGTGCTTGATGGCTTCCTCGATGTCGCGGATGGCATCGTCAATGGTTTCGCCGACATGCACGCTGCCTTGGCTGGGGCCATCGAGGTTGATCGACAGGATGCTCTCACCGGCCTCGGCCACCACTTCGCTGACGTTCTGGGCGATGTCGCGTCCGGCAGCGGCCATGCGCACGCCGGCCTCCACCATGCGGCGGCGGGCGACATGCTCGCGCAGGATGTTGACGTAGTAGGACAGGTCGCGGGGACCGGCCATGGAATAGATTTCGGCCAAAGCCCCGGCACCGCCGACATTCTCCAGCTTGCCCAGCGAGGAGAGATGCTGCGTGACGCTAATGAGGTCGGGCTGTCCGGCCTCGGCGCGGATGGCCTTGATCGCGGCGAGGATGGTGGCGTTGGCGGGTGTGAAGAAGTGCTCGCCGGTCAACTCGTTCCACTCGTCGATCAAGTCGCCGTAGCACATGAGTCCGCCAAGGACGCACTGCTCGGCCTGCGCGTCGTGGGGAATGGCTTGTTGCTTTTTCATGGGAAGCGCGGGCCGTCGTCGTCGCTGAGTAAAACGGCGATGGTTCCGAGGATGGCGAAGATCAAAACGAGGGCGCTCATTTCAATGTGGCTCATAACTGTGGTGAGTTGTAAGCGGATGTGTGCGGTTTGTCAACGGTCTTTTTTGGGGAAATTTTGAGGGCGGTCAAACGGCGCCTTTCGGCCAGCCAGCGGTCGCAGGCTTGGCCCACTTCGCGGGACAAGGTTTCGTCCAGCTCCAGCTCGGCATGGTCCCACTGGAACGAGATGACCGTAGAGTTTTTGCGGCCGGCGGACTTGTCGAACATGGCGGCGAGTCCGCGCCAAGATGGCTTGGGCTGGTTCATAGCGGCCACTTGCGGAGATGCCCGAAGTCGCGGGGTTCACTGCATGCGGTAAGTTCACCGCAGATGTCGCAGGTGTCCTGGTGGTAGGTGCTGACGCGGTAGGTGTGGGGGAAGCTGCCGTGGGCGAATCCGCAGGGGCGGCAGATCCAGTCAGGGTAGGACTTGCCCTTGCTGAAGATCGCATCGTAGTTGGCGCGGTAGGCTTCGCCGGCTACGGGGCGAGGGGCGTCTCCCTTGCCGGCGCTCATGGGGCCTCCCGCTTCACGCCACACTCTTCCCAGAACTGCTTGCGATAATACTCTTCCATCTGCTCCATGTGCTCCATGGCCAACTCGTCCTCGGCTATACGCGGTATATCCCAGCTCATGGGCAGGTGTTTGACGCGGGCGCGGGCTTCAAGGCGGACTTCCCGCGAAACCCGCTTGATCTTGCCGGGGACGCACAGGTCCAAGAGGAAGCGGCGGGCGGCGGCGATGGCTCTGGCTTGCTCAACGGGCGTGCTCATCGCAGGGCCATCGCTTCCTCAACGGCGTCATGCGCTTCAGAGGCGATTTCGTTGCTGGGCTTCACGCATCGTCCGAGGACGCGGATGAGCCGGTTGTTGCTGCGGATCAGCTCGCGGACACGGTCTTCCAGCGCAATCTCGTTGTCGCCGAAGTTCGGGCCGAAGCCGACGTGGCCTACGGTGTGGGTGGGTTCTGTTTTCATGTGGTGATTAGTTCTTCCAAGAGTTGCCAGTTGTTGGGCTGGCGATGGCGCTTCGGGCTATACCGGATGCGCTTGCGGTCGCAGATTTCGTCAAATCGCCAGAGGACGAACTCCTCCAAGTCAGGGAGCCACGCGGCCAAGATGTCGAAGTCGCCAACCATGTAGGTGACCCTGTTGCTTTTGCCTCGGCTGCTGTTGATGACGTAAGATCGTTTAGTCTCATCCCAAGACGCGCTTTTGATTTGCACCGCCACGGGGCGACCAGGGGGCTTGAAAATGCAAACGTCCGCCGTCTGGGCGTGGCCGATGGGCATGTAAACCTCCCAGCCGCGGTAGCCCACATGCGCACAGAACAACATCTCGGCATAGGCGCCCTTCTGGCAGCTCGTCATGGTCATACCGCCAGCTCCTGCATGAGTTCGGAGAAGTCGTCCCGCACGATCTTCACAATCTTCGGGGCAGGGGGTGCCATGCGCTGCTGCTTGGCGTCCTTGTCCAGCCAGACCTTCAGCCGCTGGCGGGTGGGCGTCTCGCCCTTGTCGGCGCACCACTTGAGCAAGTGGTCGAACTTGGCGCGGACGTTGACCCCACGGTATTGGGGGAGGGTGGCGAGATGGTCCAGCCAGTCGTCGTCAGACATGCCCTTTCCGAGAACGCTTTCTCGCGGCGGCACTTTTTCTTTACCGTTAGGAAGAAGGGGTTGGTTAAGGGATTTGTTTGAGAATGGTATTGCAGTTGTCTTTGTGTCTTTGGGAGAAGAAGGTAAAGAATATATTGTATTATTGTGGGGGGACAATTTGTCCGGTTTTTCGGACAATTTGTCCAAACTGGCATCGGAATCGGACAATTTGTCCAACTCTCTAAATTTGATACGATAGTGTCGAGATAGCCTTCGGCCGGCCACCGTCTTGGAATCTTGGGTGATTTCCAGCCACCCCTGCTCCACGCAATGGTCGATGCAACGGCTGATGTTTCGGGGCGTCATGCCGGTCTTGGCCTCCAAGATTCCCCGAGACACCCAGCCATCCCCCTTGCCGTCACAGAAAATGGCAATGGCCAACAGGAGCAACTTGTCCCCGTTCTTGGCGGGGCACTCGTCCCAAATCCACTTGAACAGATCCACGGTAGAAGTTGCGGCGTTATTCATGTGATAAATCCTGCTGATAGGTTTGCGTCAGATCGTCCCAGATAAACCCCTTGGGCGCCCCTAGTTGACGGTAGCCGGCGACCAGCGACTGCCAGCCCTCCGTCTTACTGTTAAACTCCCACGCCTCGGGCGAGTTCCAGGGGGCCGTGTGCTGCCAGCTCTTGGCGGTGCAACCAGCGTAAAGCGCACAGAGGACGAGACTTGCGGCGAGCTTGGTCATCGGCTACCTCCGCTTGGCGTCTCCCGCCCCGAACTTGTGGCCGAATACCGGCCAAGGGCCGACCATTGTGCCACTGAAGATTACGGTCAGCCGCTCATGGGGGCGCCACTTGTGGCGGTTGGCCACTTCACAGAGGCAGTCGCCCTCGTAGTCCTCGACCTTGATCCACATGCGGTTGGCGTTCTCGCTCTTGCCGCGCCCCGCCTCCTTCACCGACACTGATGCGGCATACTCCTCATACTTCTTAAAGCCGGCAACCGTGTTGACCTTGGCCACTTCGGGTGCGGTCGTGTGCTCACTGACCACGGCCGGCGCCTCTGAGGGGCCTTCCAGCGCAATTACAGGGGGTTCTGGGGGCTGTTCGTTAGTAGATTCTGATACAGGAGTGGTCGGTTCTAGCTTGCGGCCGATGCGGCGGAGCTTGGAGAGGAGGTCTTGGGGCATGGATTTGGGTGGGTTTATGGGTTGATTGCTTCTGAAAACGTGTAATTCGTGACCGACAGCGGCAGGTGCATCTGCGGCTCGGGCAGCTTTGCGCCCTTGCTCATGTTCTTCTTGGGCGGGATCGGCCGGAGATTCTGCCAGTTGCAGGCGACCTTGAGCTGCGCCGGATCAGTCAGATCAAAAGAGGCAAGGGGGACAATGTGGTCGATATGAAAGCTGCCGGGATTGTTCCAAGACATGCTGCCCTTGAACCGCCGCTCAATGTGTTGGCGCAGGAAATCAAACGAGCATCCGACGATTTCTTCTGTTCTGCCGGACTTGGTCGCCCCTCCGCGGCGAATAGCTTGATAAACTCTTGCGCGGACCTTGTAAGACAGGGCAAACGACGGTTCTTCGGCGTATCGCCGCTTTATGTATCGAGATGAATAGCCCTCATTCTTCTTTCTCCACCTGTTACAAAGATAGCGCTGCCTCTCTTTATTGCGCTTCCTCCACTGGCGGCCGTATTCCAGAAGCGCCTCGTAGCGCTCTGGAGCCTCTGTCTTCAGATTTTGATACTGTTCCCTAGTCATCTTGGAAATGCGGCAGCGCGATCAAATGCGTTTGTCGAAAAATTTTTCGTCATCCGTTGAATCTGGGTATGATTGTCTAGAAGAAGGACGAACCCCCGCCCCCCCAGCGTCGGTAGGGGGAGGGGGCGGTAAAAAGCGGGCATCGTCTGGCTCAAAAGTTGGCACCCCGGCAGCATCTACAGAGGAGGCAGAGCAGGAAACGGGCGGTTGTTCACCGTCTGGGGCCGGAAGCGCGGGCGGTTGTGTGCGCTTGTGTGCTTTTGGGGCGCGCGTCTGGCCGGTGATCCCCATTGCAGGCGACGACTCCACAATCACACCCTCGACAACTTCGCCCCATTCATCAGCACTAGGCGCGGCCACAACTTCAATCCGGCTAGTTGCACCACCTGCCAGTAATTCGCTCTTCTCAGTCGCTATCGCTGCGAGCACTGAAAGCGCCTGGTCCTTCATCTCGGGCAGCCTGTCAACCAGTTCAGCGGTCCCAAGGGCCGCAAGCGTCTTCCAATTCTTCGCGGTCACGTCTCGGGCCGCTTCGAGCAGCTCGGGCCGGTTGCGGACAAGGGCCGTGATCGTGTGATAGCTAACGCCAAGCTCCTTGGCGATCCGCGTGACCGGCACACCGGCAAGATGCAAGGCAGCGATCTTCTGGGCCGTCTCCTCGGGAATGTTCATGCCGGTAAAGCCTGCATTCGTGCGCACTGGCTGCCGGTCTTGTGGCGGTTGCTCGATAGCTTGGGGCGCTTGCACCTTGGCAACCTTCCTCGGCCGTCCTGTGGCAGTCTTAGGCATTAGGCGGCCGCGCGATTGTTAGCACCGGGGACCGGCTGCAAGTTGGCATTGTGAAAGCGTGCAAGCTCGGCGGTCGAAACGTAGGTGGTCCGCAACGTAGGGCGCGACACACGGATTTTCCCCTGCTTTACCCAGCGAACGAAGGTCGTCCGGCCAACTCCGAGCCGTTCGCAAACTTCCTTTGGGCGTAGGTATTCGATCACGTTGCGGCGATCTTGTGCGAATGTGTGCAACATGTCAACACTTCAATCTTGGGCAGCATGGGTAGAAGGCCCACTGCGATTTCCTTTGCGCCGTGTTGGCGTGTGTGCTCTTGTTCGATTGTTATGAAGAAGCAGACAAGACAGGCGAACGATATCGCCGTGAATACAAGAGTGACGGAAGATATGCGCGCGGCCGTTGACCGGCTGTGCCAGTCTGAGGGCATAGGCATGTCTGACGCAGTGCGGGAAGCGGTAGCAATCTACCTGGCGCTTTACGCGGCGGCGGGCAATCGGTTATTGAGTAGCCTAGAGCGGGACGCGATTCTTGCTCAGGCCCGCGCCATGTCCGGCCGCGTCCGTGAAGCAGTAGAGCAGCCAGCATCCGGCCATTTGTCCGGCGCGCGGGCCGCTGTGACCTACAAGAAAAGGGCTTAAACGACCGTTTAATCTTCGCTAAATTTACAGAGTAATGCGAATTATTTTGACCCACTACGCACTTTTTTTCTTGCGCTTGTGTGCAAGTCGCACGATTCTTTCCACGTTATGAGACACACACACACGAACGGGCGCGGGGATTCCGCCGCGCATTCGCTAATTGGTAAAGCAGCTTCAACACATTGGCTTGTCCGCTTTGTCAATGGCGAGCAGATGATTGAGTGGGGGATCAGCAAGGCGGCCATCGTTAGCCTTATGCAGTCTCGCTATGGCTTCACGCAATGGGTGGAGTTCGTCCAGGGCATTGACCCGCTTACACCCGCCAACAACCCGAACAACGCCTAACATGCGAACCCTCGCCGAAATCCTAACAGTCACATTGATCTTCGCCACCGGCTTCCTGCTGCTGGCACTGTAGCACACAACACACAACAAACACACACACAAGGAGACACACGATGAGAATGAACATCTACGAAGTAACGCCTAGCCGCTTATGGCGGCGCGATGACGGCCGGACCGCATCACCTTACGGCGCCTGTCCATGGACAAGCAAAGCCGAGGCCGCGCGCTGGAAGCTGGAACAAGTCGGCTGGACAGTCCGCGACAATCGCACCGGCACAATCGGCCTTGGCCGCGCGCCATACAAAACAGAGGCAGAGGCGGAGGACGTTGCAAGCCGTCTCAACATCGTTGCAGCGGCAGCACGCGCGGACAGGGAATGGAGAGCAAAAAACAAGGCAGCCTGACCCACCGAAACCGCATCCGGTTCGCCGGGTGCGGCACGGTGCGCCAACCGGCCACCAATCAACAACAACACAACTAAAGGAGACACACACATGAAAGAGACACTAACCACAAGCCAAGTTGCAGACATGCTCATGCAAGACGATAACGCCGCCTGGAGTTATGCGGGCGCGCGGGCGATTGCAGAGCACCTGGGGCAACTCGAAGAGGACACCGGCGCGGACATGAATTTCGACCGTGTAGCGATCCGGTGCGAGTTCAGCGAATACACCACAGCGCGCGAAGCGGCCGACAATTATGATTGGCAGCCGGACGAAGACGCCGACGAAGACGAAGCGGAAAAGTCTGCCCTGCAATTTTTGCAAGACCGGACAACCGTCATCGAGTTCACCGGCGGAATCATCATCCAAGACTTCTAAGGAGGCGCACACAATGACAACACAAGCAACACGCACGCCGGATCTTTTGGAGGCCCTGCGCACAATCGCCAACATGAAATGTGACGGCGACGAGTGGCACGGCAACGAAGACGGCGAGAACGTGACGAATGACGAGGAGCATGACGCCCTGGTTGATGCTCTCTGCATAGCGCGCGAAGCAATCGCGCAAATGGAGGGCGCACAATGAAGACCGCGCCCAAACTCACCCGCAAACAGGAGCGCCAAAACGCCGACAGGCGCAACCGCGCGCTGACTGTGCTGGCGCAATATGCTGAGATCGCAGGAACAGAGGACGAGGCCGCGCCACTATGGGCGGCCGACCTTCTGGCCGACATCCTGCATCTTCTCGGCGAGACGGTCTCTGACGAGTGCCTGAGAACCGCGCGCATGCACTACGAAGCAGAAAGGAATGGCGAGGAATGATCACACACCACGCCCACGACCGGCCGTTGGTCAACTGGTGCCAATACTGGCAAGTGATGGCCGCCAAGCCCACCGAAACGCGCCCCTGGTGGG
>CAZBQH010000455.1:0-3216 GCA_964493915.1 uncultured Nitrospiraceae bacterium | reverse complement strand
ATGAATGTGTCTCATAAGACAGATTTCTCCTGTGTTTGTTTTGAAAAAAACCGGCCACGACAGATACCGCCCAAATGCGGGCGCCGATTAACGGCCGTGATGCGCGCCTAGGCGGGTTAACCCCACGCGCCTAGTCCTCCAGTGCGCACCAACCGGACGCCGCAACTTCGATCACATACCACTTGCTGCGGCTATCGGGGCCAGTGGCAGCCCCCATATAACTAACATCGACCTACGTAACGCAGCGTTACTCGGCGGTCAAAATATATTTTGTGGAACTTTTGTGGCGCTTTGCCGGCGTGCAAACCGCCCCCTTCCGATTCGGTCCCACATAGACGCTCAATCGTCTTGGCTGCCGCCGACCGTTCGCCCCGCTTCGCGGACGGCTCACTCATCCGCTCACGTTCGATTAATGCAGTCGCCGCCTGTTCGCCCTCCTCACCGCCGGCCTGCTGCCGTCATATCGTCGGGCGGCGGCGGATCGTAACGGGACGGCGCCAGCGTCCTCGGCGTATCCGCGACACAACAGCAGAAGTATGCAGCAAAGCTACATACATTCTGCGTGTTGTGTCGCGTTACGTTTGTCCTCGTCGCCGTCTGTGCTGCGCCGTGCGGCTTGCGGGTCATCGGCTCCCGCCGCCTGTGGCAACGCTTCACGCTCGACCATAAATGCAGACAGCATCAAGTGAACGACACACTTCATGCCGTGAATCCGCAGCCGGGGACGCTCCGCTGCCGCCGGCGCCTGCCGCCTATTGCTCAGACGCAAACGGCTTGCAGTCGCCCGCGTCAGCTCCGCGCCTTACGCGCCTCGGCCCTCGCCCGTGTCGCGGCTGTGCTGGTCCAGCTTGGGGCGCGAAGGTGGGAAGAAAGCGTCGAACTCATCTGTATGCACATCCAGCCGTGCGCGCACCGCATGAGCTATCGCTGCTTTTTTATGCCTCTCGCGAGTCTCTTGCATTTCCCTCTTCATTTCTTCGCGGGCCATCTCCTTCGCCCACTTCTCCAAGTCCAATGGCGCGGTTTTCGAGACAGGCTGCCAACCGCCGCACAATCCATTGAATATCATGGTTAACACGAACAGCGCTATAACGCCGCCCATCCCGAATCCAAGTTGTTGGTTAGAAAACTCGCCGCGACCCAAATAAAGCCCAATTAGCAAAAGAAAAGGCATGGGCAGGGTAATGAAATAGCACTTCTCCCAGAACCGCTTCCTGTCCGGCTTTGCAGGCATATATGCAACCGTAGGCTTCCCGTAGGGGACCGGCAACCGGATTCCTTGTTCTTGCGTCTTGCTATGGCAAGGGGGCATCGTCTGGGCATGAACCTTGCCCCCCGCCTGCTCTGTGCGCTCCTGTCCTGTGCCTTGGCCGCGCCATGCTATGCTCGACTTGGCGAGACAGAGGCACAGTGCGAAGAACGCTACGGCAAACCGGTCCCCTACGAGCCTCCCGTTAAAGGACGCGCCTACATTCCCGGACAAGCCACACCCGCCGAATCGCCCGAAAAGCAACTTCTCTACAACACAGACAAAGTGGAAGTCCTCGTTGGATTTATCAACGGGCGTGCAGCGTCCATTCAATACAGGTTCAAAGGCAGCGAGGATTCCGAACCAGCTCGGCTTTCGGGGCAAAAGCTCAAAGCACTTCTCGACGCCAACGCGCCAGATACTTCGTGGCTCTACATGCCAGACCATCCCTACACGCTCGATCCGAAGGTGGAACAGCCAGCCTCGCCGGGCGATAAGTGGCAGCTAAGGGGCACGCTCATTTCCACAGACGGGCAGCTCTACGCTTTCTTTATGGTGTCGCCGCCCACGCTCGTTATTTGTCGCACCAGCCTGCGACCGACCTTCCAATTAGACCAAGCCGCACCCGTTGACCTTGAGGGGCTTTAAACCGTCTTCGGGCACCCAATTGGGTGGACCTAAATAAGATTCCTTGTTCTTGCGTCCATTATTCCATCGGGTCATCTTGCGAGCATGAAAGCCGCCCTCCAGTTGGCTTATGCGCTTGCCCTTGGAACCTTTCTCGGTGGCTGCGCGACCAAGAATGACGCTGGCATCGTGCTGCACAAAAAGCCGGACCTTTCCAAAGTCACTCCGGGGACGCCGGTCAAAAAAGTTGCGGGTCTAAAGAAGCCGGTCAAAAAGGAAGTGCTAATCAAGGGCGATCTCAAGGGCGCGGAGGCGTGGCTTTTCGAGTGGGATTTGCCGAATGACGAAGTGAACAACAAGATGTTCACCTCCGTTGTGGTTAAGGATGGCGTGATCCTCGGCTGGCATGAGGAGACTGCGGACAAGTGGAGCAAAAATCCCCAACTGCACAAGGCGGCTAAACTCAACTCAACGTGGGAAGATGCTATGGGCCACTTCGCCCAAGCCGCGCGGTATCAAGCCGCGTCTGCCGTGCTGGCGAACTACAACGCTTACAACGCCTCTCGTCCGCGCTACGATCCGGTGCAAGCAGCGAGCACCATGTTTGCCAATAGTTACCAACCGTGGAAAAACTCGGGGACGGTGAACTATGGGATGGTGGGCGGTGGGCCGATTGCCTACGGCGGTGGAAATCAGTCGGGCGGGTCGTCTTTCTCGCAGTCCGGGTTCAACAACACGTTCAATTCCCAGAACGTTTATCCCGTGCTCCCGAACAGTCTAGGGATGCGGGACATTTCAAAGATGAATCCCATCGGTGTGGTTCAAGATGGCAAGGTGTATCCTACGATGCCCAACAGCAGCATGAGAGATATCTCAAAGATCAATCCCATCGGTGTCGTTCAAGATGGCAAGGTGTATCCCACAATGCCCAACAGCGGCGGTATGAGGGATATTTCGAAAATTCAACCAATAGGAGTTGTCGGTCAGTAGCCAACAAAACCCACCGTGTTCGCGGGAGGTTGGCAGAAAGGCCTCGCGTAGCCACCAATGGGAGGACCGCCGCCGAACTGCGAGACAACCGTAGTGCCTCCGTATTGCGTTGCAACGGTAGTCCCCGGATTCCATCCGCCGAACCGCGAGACAATCGTGGAGTTGCCGTAGGATCGGGCAATCGTGGTGCCGCCGCCGCCACCCGTCACGATGATGGGCTGCGGGGCGCTAGGCGGCATCGGCGCGGGGGCCGGTGCGGGTTCCATAATCACCGGCACAGGAATAATCATCGGCCCACCGCCGGCCACCATCGGCGCCGTGCCTTCGCGGATGCTTGGTTTGGGGGCCGC
>CAZBQH010000454.1:0-2271 GCA_964493915.1 uncultured Nitrospiraceae bacterium | reverse complement strand
ACGGTTCCCGCCTGAGATGTCGGAGGGGCGGGGTCTGGTTTCGTGTTTATGCTTGGGCGGTTCCGTCCTGCGTCAGGTTGGCCCAAATCGGACGTCTGGTCTATGAGCTGGAAGACGCGCAGTGCGTTGCGCCGGCAGGTATGAAGGACTTGCCGCTGTTCGGCAGTGATCCGGCCCAACTCCTGATCGAGCAGCATATCGACATAGCCGAGAATGACGTTGAGGGGCGAGCGGAGCTTCTGTGAGATGGTTACGAGGAAGCCCGTCCGCAATTGGTCAGCCTGGCGTAGTTCTAGATTCAGTTGCTTGAGATGGACATTGGCCAAACGCGTCGCCTCTTGCAGGTTCTTGCGCTCGGTAATGTCGTATATGACACAGACGTAGAAACGCTGCCCGTCGCGTTGGAAAGGCTGCGTCGTCAGCTCGACAGTCCGTTCCTCTCCTTCGGTGTTCACCACAATCTCTTCCGAGCGCGCTTTGTTCTGGGGGTGAAAGAGCGCCTGACGGGAAGAGAGCGAGCCGTCGTCGAAGAGAAACGTGCGAAGATGCCGGCCGGCAAGGGCGCTGCTCTCAAGTCCAAAGAAGATATGTGCACTCTTGTTCGTGTAGGCAATGGTTTCGTTTTCGTCATAGACGACGACTGGATTGGGGATACTGTCGAGCGTAGTCCGGATGCTCTCCTCGATGTTTGCGAGTTCTTGCGTTTTGGCAAGGGCATCCTGCTCTGTCTTGGCCAGGAGCGCGTTCAGGCTGCCCACGAGCCATCCGGCAATCATGATGGCGAGCAGTTTGGTCGCAATAATACCCGGCGCCGATGCAAGGCCTTGCACCATGCTGTGAATCACAATGACCAGGGTGTAGGCCAGGCAACAAACTGCTGCTGTAGCGATGATCCGTTTGAACTGCTGCGTGTAGGCGCTGAGGCCAACCAACAGAAAGATGTAAAAGACGTAGGCGTCGCTCTGGCCGGCGCTGCTGAACAAGACCACGAGCGAAATCTCAAACAGATACAGGACAAGGTTTGCCGGACGCCTGAACAACTCGTAGCGGCGGCGGAAAAAGACCCAGTGCGAAAACAGCAAATGGGGCACGGCAACGATGGATATAATGATCGCGTCATGGAGTGAACCGTCGAGCAGACCCATCGGGATCATCGGCACAAGAAACACGAGGCACACGTACCGCGCAACTAGAGAAATGCGTTCGACGCTTAGAATAAGTGCCAAGCGCGCATCTTTCTGGGGAGTCACATCCCGCGTACGCATTCCGTAAAGCTTCCGCCTCGACATGCACCTATTTTGGCACACGCCCGGTCCTGCATCAACTGGCTGCTTTTATAGGCGCGGCGATGTCCGCGTGATACTCCTGGAGGGAGCGGACTGCAGGCTTTTGCCAGCGCAGGGCCCGAATTCCCAGCACGGCGGCCTTAGCGGCGGCAAGCGTCGTCATAATGGGCAGGTTGCGCTCGATGGCCGTGCGGCGTATAGCCCGTTCGTCTTGCTTTGATTCGCTGCCCAGCGGCGTGTTGATGATCCACTGGATCTCGCCGTTAATCATGCGATCCACGCAGTGAGGCCGGCTTTCCTCTCCGACTTTGAAGACCTCTTCGACCATGATGCCTTGGTCTCTCAAGGCTGTTGCCGTGCCATGCGTTGCCATAAGATGGAACCCGAGTTCAGCCAGGTCTTTTCCCAGCGTCCCCATCTTTCTCTTGTCTGCGTCATTGAGGCTGAGAAAGACTGTGCCGGACAGTGGGATGTGCGTGCCCGCCGCAGTCTGGCTCTTGGCAAATGCCAACCCCATGCTTTGATCGATGCCCATGACCTCGCCCGTACTGCGCATCTCCGGGCCGAGCAGAATGTCCACGCCGGGAAACTTGATGAACGGGAGCACCACTTCCTTTGCGGAGACGAATGCAGGCTCGGGATCCTGCATGATTCCCAACGCACGCAGGGTCTTGCCGGCCATGACCCGGGCGGCGATTCTGGCCAAGGGCAGCCCGGTCGCCTTGCTGACAAAGGGCACAGTCCGCGATGCGCGCGGATTCACCTCGAGCAGAAAGACACGTTCATTGTGGATGGCATACTGCACGTTCATCAGACCGACTACGTTCAACTCGCGCGCAAGCGCACGGGTCTCCTCGCGCACCGCCTCGATCAGCGTGGGGGAGAGGTCGTAGGGCGGAAGAATGCAGGCGCTGTCGCCTGAATGGACGCCCGCCTCCTCAATATGCTGCATGATGCCGGCAACAATTACGTCGGCGCCGTCGGC
>CAZBQH010000453.1:0-2686 GCA_964493915.1 uncultured Nitrospiraceae bacterium | reverse complement strand
CTTTCCCACGGAAGAGCGCGGCGCCGCAGGCGACAAGCTCCGCGAGCAGGGCCACGAGTACGGCGCGACTACCGGACGACCCCGCCGCTGCGGCTGGCTGGACTGTGTACAGCTACGGCGCGCGGCCTATATTAACGGGACGACGAGCCTCGTAATCACCAAGCCCGACGTGCTGGACACGCTGGATGAAATCCGTCTCTGCACAGGTTACCGGATCAGTGGGGCCGTCACCAGCGTCTGGCCCACGCAGAGCCTTGATTTCGACAGAGTCGAGCCTGTCTACGAGACGCTCCCAGGCTGGAAGACCGACATCACCGGGCACCGGAAATGGAAAGAACTCCCTGAGAACGCACGCAACTACTTCACACGGATTGAGCAACTTGTAGGCGCTCCTGTCTCGATCGTGAGCGTAGGACCCGGCCGCGAACAGACCATCGTTCGGGGCAAAGCGTTCCAGTAGACCGAGGTTTGGGCCATGCGGCGCGAAACGGCAGTCCTTTTTTTCGCGTTGCCCTTGATCTCAATGGGATGTGCGGGCCGAGAGAGTCCGCTGCCTCCCGAGGCCGCTTTGGCGACAGCGGCGGAACGCATTGAAGAAATTCTTGCCGAAGAGCAGGCTTCGGCAGCCAATGCAAGACCTCTGGAGAGCACGGAAGCGCCCGGGAACGATACAGCGGTTTCGTTCTGGTTTTATGCCCATCCCGTCATGTCGGCCCTCATGGGCCCAAATAAGAAGACCGCTGCCTTCAACAACACCTACGGCGTTGCGGTGGACCCGCAGTTTGTCGGTGAATGGCCGACAGCCGTTCAAAAGCTGACGGTGAACATTGCCGTAGGCGAACCGCCTGATGTGGCCTTGGTAGAACGCGGTTGGCTGGCGCGGCTGGCAAGCTCCGGCCTCATCATGCCGTTGGACGCCATCGTCTCCCCTGCGCTTGTAGACGATCTGCGGCAGCCCGTGCGCGACAGCCTAACCGCTAATGGCCGGCTTTATGGTTTTCCCGCCGACGGTTTTTGCAGCGTGCTGTTCTACCGCAAAGATCTCGTCGAAGACCGCGTCCCCAACACGTGGGAATCGCTCAGGCAAGAGGCCGTGAGCCTGAAAAAGACGGCGCCCCAGCTCGACGCGCCCATGGGCTACTACCCTTACCTTGAGGGGTTGTGGTCGGCGGGCGGGGCCGTCGTGCATGACGGACGCTGTACGCTGCAAGAACCTCCCGCCCTTGCGACGCTTAGCTTTTTGCTGCAGCTCCGCGAGGAGGGGCTCACCAAGACGGCTCTTCTCGAAGACCCGGCCTATGCAATGCGCCTGTTCGAAGCCGGCAGAACCGCAATGACCGTCGGATCCAGTTCACACCTCGAGCAGGCCGGGAAACTGGGCTTTCCTGTCGGCGTAGCGCCCGTACCCGGCAAAGACGGCCCTGTTTCGAGCCTGGCGAACGCAGCACTGGTCGTTTTCCAGCGTCACGCCTATCCCAAACGGCACGCTATCGAGTCATTGCTCGACTATCTCAGCGCCCCCCAGATTCACGGCGTCGACATACCGGGCTCCGTTCCTGTGCGCAAGAGCATCGACGGGAAACATCCGGCACTGCCTCAACTTGAAGCCGCCTTCGAGCATGGCCAAGCACCGGCCTTGATTCCGCCTTGGAGCAGCATCGAATTCGAACTCTATCGCCAACTCGGACGCGCCTTTCGGTGGGAAAGACCGGTGAAGCCTTAGCAAGGGAAGTACTCCTCTGCGTCCGTCCGTCGGCGCTCAGGGGTTAGCGACGGACGGCTCCCACGTGAAAGGGCTTCAATCCTTCCCTGAATAGCAAGACCATTGCACTTAGAATGAATCCCGGCATTGTATCCAGATGCTGGTCTGCCAGGCGCTGGTTCTGCAATACGGAATAACTTGGGCGGATCACAGATGAAGGAAACTCGGAACAAGATGATCTCCTCTCCATCGAGGCCTGCCCGGTACAACTCGCAGTCGGTGCGGGCTTTGCAGATCTCTGTCCCAAGCTGGCCGCGCACACCGATTACCCGGACCCGCGTTCCTGTCTGTTTTTCCTTTTGATGTCGCCCCGGTCAGACGCCCTTTCTTGCCCGATTGTCTGGATATGCTAGCGCCTTGACTCGCGAAGGGTTTTGAACACCTCGATGTTGTAGTACTCCCTTTTCGAGAAGTCCCCATACTCCTCGATGTGCGCATAGAGGTCCTTCACCATATCGCCAATCGAATGCTTAGGAAGAAAACCTAGATAGGTCCGCGCTTTGTCGCAACTCACCTTATAATTGCGGAAGTCCCGCATCTGTTTGACGATGATTCTGATTTTGCGCCCCGTCAATTCCTCGACTTCCTCCTTGACGAGATCGCCCACTTGCCCCACTGTAAAGTTGTCCAGGGCGATGTTGAAAATCCCGCTGATGCTGTAGTCGGCCTGAATGGCGCGGAGAAAAGCGGACGAGGCGTCGCGGACGTCAATCAGCGGGCGCCATATGGCTGGATTGTTCACAACGATGCCGTTCTCCGTAACGGCGTTCTTGAACATGGTGTTGACGACGAGGTCGAAACGCATCCTCGGACTGTAGCCGCACACAGTCCCTTGGCGAAGCGCGATAACGGAGAAGCTCTCGTCCTGCAGTTGCATCACCCCCCGTTCCCCCTGGAGCTTCGAGATGCCGTAAGGATAAGCAC
>CAZBQH010000452.1:0-3500 GCA_964493915.1 uncultured Nitrospiraceae bacterium | reverse complement strand
GGACAGGTCGAGCCGGCGGTCGCCGCGAGTTGAGCATTACCACCAGGAGCAGGCAGCCATGATCAAGGAGTTCGAGGAGGCCGCCCGCATCGACGGCGCCGGTTCCCTTCAGGTCGTGCGCCACGTAACGCTCCCCCTTCTCTCGCCGACCATCTTTTTCTTGGCTGTGGTCAGCCTGATTCGCTCCTTCCAGGCCTTCAACAGTTTCTACGCCCTTACCAGCAAGCAAGGCGGCGACAGCACCCGGAACATGATGCTCTACATCTATTCAAACTTCTATGAATACGGCCGGCTCGGTTACGGGGCAGCCGTAGCCACCCTGTTGAGCGCAGCCATCATCGTGTTTACGCTCATCCAATGGCGGTTTCTGGGCCGCAGGGTGCACTACGAATGATCCGCCGTTGCGTTCTTTACATCGCACTGACAGCGGGCGCTGTGCTTACGACCTTTCCTTTTCTTTGGATGGTCGGCACGTCGCTCAAAACCTACGAAGAGGCGGTTGCTTCGACGCTCTCGCTGTTGCCCGCATCTCCCCAATGGGGAAACTACCTCGAGACCTTCAGAGCAGCCCCCTTCGGAACGTACTTCTACAACAGTTTCCTTGTGGCTTTCATTGTGACAGGCTCTGTTGTCCTCACCTCGACCATGGCCGGATACGCCTTTGCACGCCTCGACTTTCCCGGCCGCCGCCTCCTGTTCGGCCTGGTTCTTGCCACGATGATGATACCCTTCGAGGTCACGCTCATACCCAACTTCATGCTGATCCGAACGCTCCGCTGGTACGACACTTACCTTGCTCTGATTGTTCCGTGGTGCGCCAACGCCTTCTCGGTGTTTCTCATGCGCCAAGCCTATCTCGGCCTGCCGCCGGATTACTTCGACGCCGCCAAAATTGACGGCTGCGGGCACCTGCGGTTCCTCGCCTACATCGCTATGCCTTTGGTAAAACCCATGGTGGTGACGGTCGCCCTCTTTGCGTTTCTTGGAAGCTACAACAGCCTGCTGTGGCCCTTGGTCGTCACAGGAAAAGAGTCGATGCGCGTGGCCCAGGTGGGTCTGACCGTTTTCTGGGGCGCAGAGGGCGTGCGCGTGCATCTCCTGATGTGCGCTTCTACGATTGTGATTCTGCCCACGGTGCTTTTATACTTTAGCGCGCAGAGATACTTCCTCGAGAGTTCTTTGGGAACAGGTCTGAAGGGATAATGCCGTGTCGCGTTCTGTACCGATTGCAGCGCTATGTATCGCAACTCTTTTCGCCGCTTGCAGCGGCTCGGACAAGCCGGACGTGTTCCGGCCCATCGATTCGAGCAAGGCCGTGTTCTGGGATCGGCAAACCACCGAGACGGCCGAATTGCTCCGCGAGATTGTGGATGATTTCAATGCCGCCCATTCGGGCATGCCTGTCGCTGTCGAGCATGTCGGCAATTACAGCGACATATTCCGCAAAGTGACCGTGAGCATCGAGGCTCGCACCTTGCCGGCCATGGCCGTCGGCTACGAAAGCATGACCACCGAGTACGTATCCAAGGGCGCCGTTGCCCGGCTCGATCCCTACATCGAGGACCCAGAGCGCGGGCTTTCTGAAGAGGACCTGGCAGATTTCTTCCCCGTGGCCCTGGAAACAAACCGCTACGAGTCGCTCGGCAACGGGATGTACTCTTTTCCGTTCTGCAAAAGCGTGCTCGTTATGTATTACAATAACAGCGTTCTATCCGAGGCGGGGATCGAGGCGCCGCCTGAAACCTGGGATGCATTTCTCGAACAATGCCGCCAAATCAAGGCCCGGACAGGCAAATATGCCTATGCCGTTTCGGTGGACTGCTCGACCATTGACGGCATGATTTACAGTATGGGCGGCGAAGTGGTATCGGGCACAGAGACCCGCTTCGACTCGCCCGAGGCGTTAAAGGTCTTCAATCTGCTCAACACCCTGGCACGAGAAGAGCTGGCGTACCAGATCCAGCCAGGAACCTATGAAGACGAAGAGGCCTTTGCCCAGAACAGAATCGCCTTTGCATTGCGTTCAAGCTCCGGCCGGACCAATCTGCTCCGTCTCATGAAGGGCGACCTCGCGCGTTGGGGGATGGCGAGAATACCTCAGGCCGATCCCAGGAACCCCCGTACTGTGCTTTACGGACCCAACATTATGATCTTCAATGTCAACGACGAGGCCCAGAAGCAGGTCGCCTGGGCATTTGTCAAGTACTTCACCTCGCCGGAGATCACGGTGAAGTGGGCCTTGGGGACGGGTTACCTTCCGATCCGTAAATCAGCCGCCAATAACCCGGATATTCAGGCCTTCTGGAATGAATGGGAAAGCAACAAGACAGGTTTTGACTGCTTATCGTTTGCAAAATCCGAGCCGAATCTCGAAGGGTGGCAAGAAGTGCGCGGCTTAGTCGAGGATGCTGAGAGGGCAATCCTATCGGGGATGAAGACCCCGGACGAAGCGGCCAAGGAACTCAAGAGAAAGGCTGATGCAGTATTGGGGAGCTAGCAGTCCGGCAACGGATTCTGAAAGAATGCAGCGATATACGCCGCGTCCCCGCTTTCTCGGTTGAAGCTGAAGGCGCGTACTTCACCGATCGGACAAGATCGCGCGCCCCCCTCCGGATGCTGCGGATTCCCAGCCCGCGCCCCGGGGGCTATATGAGGAAACGCCGTGTAAGACGTTCTTGCACTTGCCTCAGCGAAAAGGTGGACTAGACCTCGCCGGAGGATTCTTTATTGGGTTTGTGCTCGTGTTCGGCCGCGAAATCAGTGAGCGCCTCCTCGATCATCTCGCGCGTATCGCGTTCAAGGATTTCCCTGTCGGCCTTACGGCGGCCCATTCTTCGGCGGTCGTGGTGAGAAATGGGGATGTGTTTCTTACGCCGATCAGGTGTCCGTCGGCGGTCTTTTTGCCAGTTTCCGTATTTATCTTTGTAATAGCCGGGACGTGTCTCTTCTTCCAACATAAACCTCCCAAGAGGCCAAGTTCCCCTTTAGTCAAACCCCTTAAAGAGTATAGAAGGACAGCCATGAGAGCGTCAAGAAAGTCTGAAAGGCCCTATCGCGAGAAAACCGGGTTTATTCGCAGATAGGGGCAAACGACAAGGTTTCATTAGATGCGCTTCAAGGTCTTTTTGCTGTTGGCCACGGCTTTCTGCCCATCTGCGTGGTGCGGCGCCGGGTCCGGAACGTCTTTGCGCTGGGGTTTTGACGATATTGGCGTACAGGGACGCGATTGCCGGAACGAAGGATGCCTCCTGATGCACCCGAAGGCAACCGAGCTGCTCGAAGAGCTCCGCTTCAACCTCTGGGTCACTTGGTACCCGGACAAAGCCTGCTCGTGGAGCTATGAACGCAACCGGGAGTACGTCCGCCGCATCGATGCCTTCTGTGAAAAGCACCACATGGACTGGGTCGCCAACCAGCTTGCCCCATTGTGGAATACGGCGCCTGAGCGTTGCATCGACCCCGAAGGTCACGACTGGTTTAACCGGTCGGACGGCCGGCAC
>CAZBQH010000451.1:0-13486 GCA_964493915.1 uncultured Nitrospiraceae bacterium | reverse complement strand
CCGCTGGGTTTCCGCTTGGGCGTAATCAGAAATTGGAGTTCCGTTTGGTACGCCAGCCGCGACTATGCCGAGCTGCTTCATGAAGACCTCAAACTGCGCGACTACGTTAAGAAGCGTCTTTATCATACCGGTGTTGCCCAGATCGACATCGAGCGGGCCGGGCGCAAGGCGAAGGTGCACATTTTTACGGCTCGGCCCGGCCTTGTGATTGGTCAGCGCGGAGCTGAAGTCGACAAGCTGCGCTATGAGCTCGAACGGCTGACGGGACGGGAGCTGCTGATCAATATTCACGAGGTGCTGAGCCCGGAGCTGAACGCCCAACTTATAGCGGAGAATATCGCGAGCCAGCTCGAACGGCGCGTGTCTTTTCGCAGGGCCATGAAAAAGGCCGTGCAGAACACCATGCGTCTGGGCGCCAAGGGCGTGCGTCTTCGCGTCGCCGGCCGTCTGAACGGCGCGGAGATCGCCCGGAGCGAATCGGCGCGCGAGGGGAGCGTTCCGCTCCACACCTTGCGGGCCAATGTGGACTATGGGTTCGCGACAAGCTATACGACGTACGGAACGATCGGCGTCAAGTGCTGGGTGTACCATGGCGATGTGCCTCCAGGGGAGATGGCGAGCGAACCAAGCGGCGATCGGGCGGCCTTGGGCCGCCGCGATCGCGGTGGCCGCGGCTGATAACTGCAAGGACGTTATACGATGTTAATGCCAAAGCGTGTAAAGCACCGCAAGGTCCAGCGCGGCCGGCGGAGCGGCAAGTCGAAGGGCGCCACGAAAATTGATTTCGGCGAGTTTGGACTCAGGGCCCTCGAAGACGGTTGGGTGACTGCCCGGCAGATCGAGGCTGCACGCATTGCAATTACCCGGCGTTGCCGGCGCGGGGGAAAACTGTGGATACGTGTTTTTCCCGACAAACCCGTCACCAAAAAGCCTGCTGAGGTGCGTATGGGAAAGGGTAAAGGCGCCCCCGAAGAGTGGGTGGCCGTGGTCAAACCGGGACGCGTGATGTTTGAAATCGAGGGTGTGCCCGAGGACGTTGCCCGCGAGGCCGTTCGCCTGGCCAGCCACAAACTTCCAATCGCGACGGTTTTTGCCAAGCGCGGTTAACCCCGGGGAGAGAGAGGAATGAGAGCAGCAGAGCTTCGAGAACTGACGGATGAGGAGCTGCAGCAGCGCCTGCGTGAGCGTCATGACGCCATGTTGGCATTCCGCATGCAGCAAGTGACCGGAACGGTTGACAATGTGCACGCAGCCACCAACGCGCGCCGAGATATCGCTCGCATCCTGACGATTCTGCGTGAGCGCGAAATGGCCCAAGGCGAACAAGGGGCAAGGTAGAGCATGGAAGAGCGAGGCCGGACGAAAGAGCGGGTAGGCATTGTCACCAGCAACCGGATGGACAGAACGATCACAGTCGCTGTGGAGCGTCTTGTCCCCCATCCGCTGTACAAGAAAGCCATCAAGCGGACGAAGAAGTTTCGGGCTCACGACAGCGAGAACGCGTGCAGCATCGGCGATCTGGTTCGGATACGGGAGACGCGCCCCCTGAGCAAGACGAAGCGGTGGCGCTTGGTTGAGATTATCAAACGGGCTGACTAGCGCGGCGTGCCGGCGTATTAGTTCTCCCTTAGGAAAGACGTCATGATTCAGATTTACTCGAATCTCGATGTAGCCGACAACACAGGTGCGCGGCGGATCCGCTGTATTCAGGTGATGGGCGGGATGCGCAGGCGCTATGCGGCCGTGGGCGACATTATCACGGCGACGGTTAAGGAAGCATTGCCCAATGCCGGCGTCAAAAAAGGCGAAGTCGTCAAGGCGGTCGTTGTAAGGACGAAGCACGATACGCAGCGTCCTGACGGCACGATCATCCGCTTTGACTCGAACGCAGCCGTGCTTATTACGCCGACCAAGGAGCCCCGCGGCACGCGCATCTTCGGGCCTGTGCCCCGGGAGCTTCGTGAAAAAGGCTTCATGCGGATCGTGTCTCTGGCGCCCGAAGTGGTCTAGGAAACGAAACGATGAACATTCGAAGAGGCGATACAGTTGTCGTTCTGACAGGGGAGTACAAAGGCCGCCGCGGCCGCGTGCTGAACGTATTCCCGAAGCAGCAGCGCGTTCTCGTAGAAGGCGTGAACATGATTAAGCGGCACACCCGTCCTTCGACGCGCAACCAGCAAGGAGGCATTGTGGAGAAGGAAGCGCCTATCCACTTATCGAACGTGATGCCTTGGTGCGAGTCCGCGGGGCGGCCGTCAAAGATCCGCATGGAGCGGCTCGAAGACGGTTCGCGCGTGCGCGTGTACAAAATCAATGGCGAGACCTTGAACGACTAGTTTATGCAAGACGGTTTAGGAAGTGGAGCGATCGCGCAAGCCGTCAGGCCGAGCGCGACGTTCCACGTGAGAGAGGAAGAACCGTGGCGGCACGATTGAAGGAATACTACCGGAAGACGATTGTCCCAGAGCTTCGCGAGGAGTTCCAGCACAAGAATGTGATGGAGGTTGCGCGGCTTGCGAAGATTGTCGTGAATGTCGGAGTTGGGGATGCGCAACGGGAACCGCGCATGCTGGATGCGGCCATGAAAGAGCTTTCGCTCATCACGGGGCAGAAGCCGAGCATACGGAAGGCCCGCCACTCTATCGCAGGTTTTAAAGTGCGGGAAGGGGCCAATATCGCATGTGTGGCCACCTTGCGCGGTGACCGGATGTACGAGTTTATGGACAGGCTTTTTAACGTAGCGCTGCCGCGCATCCGCGACTTTCGCGGCATGTCGCTTAACAGTTTTGACGGGCAAGGCAACTATACGATGGGCTTGCGCGAGCAGACGATTTTCCCGGAAGTGGACTTGGACGAGGTCCAGTGGGTCCGAGGCATGAACATTACGTTTGTGATGAAGAACCCGCGTTCGCGAGAAGAAAGCCGGGAACTGCTGCGCAAGTTCGGAATGCCGTTCCGTAGATAAGGATAGGGAGATCGACGTGGCGAAGAAATCGCTGATACTTAAAGCTAAGAATCCGCCAAAGTTTCAGGTGCGCGCTTACAATCGGTGCCGGATCTGTGGCAGGCCCAGGGGCTATCTGCGCAAGTTCCAAATGTGCAGGATATGCTTCAGAAACTTGGCCCTCGAAGGCAAACTGCCCGGCGTGAACAAGTCGAGTTGGTAGAAACCTAAGGACCCAGAACGATGTCGATGAGCGATCCGATTGCCGACCTGCTGACCCGCATTCGCAACGGGCTGAACGAGCACCATGCTACTGTGGAGGCGCCGGCCTCCCGGGTCAAAGAAGAGATCTGCGGCGTTCTTGAACGCGAAGGCTACATAGCCGGCTTCAAGGTGCTCGAGGAATCCCAGCCCCGCAAGCTTCAGGTGAAACTGAAGTACCGCGGCGACGGTGTTCCTGTTATTCAGGGTCTGAAGCGGGTAAGCAAGCCAAGTTTGCGGGTCTATTCAAAGAGTGCGGGTATCCGTCCTGTACTGAGCGGTCTTGGCATTGCCATCGTCAGCACGTCGAAGGGCGTGATGACCAATAAGCAGGCCCGCGAAGCGAATGTCGGAGGGGAAGTGCTTTGCGAGATCTGGTAAGCGGCGCGCAGAGCGCTCGGATCCCCTCGAGGAAAGGAAAGCAACCGTGTCTAGAGTAGGAAAGCAGCCTGTGCCGATCCCTGACGGCGTCAAGGTGGAGTTGGCGGGACGGCGCCTCAAGATCACCGGGCCGAAGGGCGCGCTCGAACGCGACCTGTGTCCCGAAATGACCGTCCGCCACGAGGGAAGCCAGATCCTTGTGACGAGGCCGAGCGATCTGCCCAAGCACCGGGCTTTGCACGGTCTGACGCGGACGCTTATCAGCAACATGGTCGCCGGCGTTACGCAAGGGTTCGAGCAGACGCTCACGGTCGTTGGCGTAGGATACCGCGCCTCGATGCAGGGCAAGTCATTGAATCTGGCCGTCGGCTTGAGCCATCCGGTCGTTGTCGACCCGCCTCAAGGCATTGCCTTCGCAGTGGAAGGCACGCAAACAATCAAGATATCTGGTGTGGACAAGGAACTGGTGGGTCAGACTGCAGCGAACATTCGGGCATGGCGCAAGCCGGAGCCTTACAAGGGCAAGGGCATCCGCTATGCCGCCGAGCATGTCCGGCGCAAAGTCGGCAAAGCCGGTGCAAAATAGCGGCCAGGAAAGGTTGAGGTCATGGCAAAACAGACTGTAAAGGTGTTGCGGCTCGCGCGGCGCAAGAAACATGTCCGGACAAAGGTCAGCGGAACGCCCGCAATCCCGCGGCTTACCGTTTTCCGGTCCCTTAGGCACATCTACGCGCAACTCGTGGACGACACGTCTGGGCGGACGTTGGCTTGCGCGTCTTCTGTGGCGCTCAAGGTAAGGGGCAGCAACGTAGAAGGCGCCAAGGTTGTCGGCAAGGCCTTGGCTGAAAAGGCGAGAGAGGCTGCAATCGAGACGGTTAGATTTGATCGGAACGGGCGGGTTTATCATGGCCGGGTACAGGCGCTGGCGGACAGTGCGCGCGAGGCCGGGTTGAACTTCTAGGAGAGACAGGTTGAGCACAGCAAGTGGCGCAGATGGCGGGAAGCGTGAGTCTCGGGGCGATCGCCGGCCGCGGGAGAGCCAGGAATCGGAGTTTATCGAGCAGGTCGTCAAGATCTACCGCGTAGCGAAGGTCGTCAAAGGGGGGCGACGGTTCAGTTTCAGCGCGATTGTCGTCGTTGGGGATGGTGAAGGGCGCGTCGGAGCGGCGTTGGGCAAGGCGACCGAGGTGCCCGAAGCGATTCGCAAGGCCATCGAGAAGGCTAAAAAGCGCATGATTCAGACGCCCATCATAAGCACCACGATCCCCCACGAAGTGATCGGGCGCGCGGGCGCCGCTCAGGTCCTGCTCAAACCAGCTTCCTTGGGAACCGGCGTCATCGCCGGGGGGGCCGTACGCGCCGTTGTGGAAGCCGCAGGCTATCACAATATCCTGACCAAATCGCTCGGCTCGAACAATGCGACGAACGTCGTGTGGGCTGCCATGGACGCCCTTAAGCAGCTCAGTACCGCCGAGGAAATTGCGGCAAAACGCGGCTTGCCCTTGGAAACAGTGCTGTAGGCGCGCAAGCGGCCATTCCGTAAACAAGAGCAGATGCGAAGGATTTCTAACATGGATTTGAGTACGCTAAAGACCAATCCCGGCGCGCGCAGGAAACGCAGGCGGGTGGGGCGCGGCCCTGGCTCGGGCCTCGGTAAAACTGCGGGACGCGGCCACAAAGGCCAGAAGTCGCGATCGGGTTACTCGCATAAGTACGGTTTTGAGGGCGGACAAATGCCTCTGAACCGCCGTCTCCCCAAAAGGGGATTCCACCACCAGAAGCGCTGTCCGTTTGCTGTGGTCAACCTGGACAGTCTTGCGCGTTGTTTCGACGACGGCGCACACGTCACGTGCGAGGCCCTTGTGAAGGCCGGCCTCGCCGGTGAAGCGGCCGGAGGCGTCAAGCTTCTCGGCCGCGGCGCCATTGACAAGCGGCTCACTGTGCAGGTGAACGCCGTCAGCGAAAGCGCCAGGAAAAAGATCGAGGCGGCTGGAGGATCGGTCGAGATCGTCACCATACCGGCGGACAACACCGGCGCGAAACGCTCGTCCGAGCCGTCTCCGGAGGGATGATCAGGTGTCGCAACCCATAGAAGCGTTTCGAAACGCCCTCAAGATTCCTGAGCTCAAGCAGCGCATGATCTTCACGTTGATCATGATCGCCGTGTATCGTCTTGGCGCTCAGGTCCCGACGCCGGGGGTCAACGGCCGCGTCCTTGCCGACCTTTTCCGAGAGGGCGGCGGCGGGATCATGCGCTTGTACGACCTTTTCTCCGGCGGCGCGTTTGCTCAAGCAAGTGTTTTTGCCCTTGGCATCATGCCTTATATTAGCGCATCGATTATCATTTCGCTGTTGGTTGCAGTTGTCCCGGCCCTCGAGCGGCTTCAGAAGGAAGGCGCTGAAGGCCAGAAGAAGATTACGGAATATACCCGCTACGGCACCATCCTGCTGTGTATTGTGCAGTCTTTAGGTATTGCGTTCTATCTCGAAGGGATGAACACCGAGGGCACGCAGATTGTCACGATGCCGGGGCCTCTTTTCTGGCTTATGTGCATTGTTTCATTTACGACCGGCACCGCCTTTATCATGTGGTTGGGCGAGCAGATCAGCGAGCGCGGCGTCGGCAACGGCATCTCCTTGATCATTTTTGTGAGCATTGTTTCGCGCATGCCGGCCGCTTTGCATCGACTTGTCAACCTGGTCGGCATGCACGACCTGAGCGTGTTTAAAGCGCTGATTCTCGGCGCTCTTCTGGTGGTGGTGGTGGCAGGAGCGATTCTCTTGACCATTGGTCAGCGGCGGATTCCTGTGCAGTATCCGCGCCAAGTCAAAGGTCGGAAGGTCTTTGGAGGCAGCCGCAATTATCTGCCGTTGCGGGTCAATCAGGCGGGCGTGATTCCTATTATTTTCGCGAGTTCGATTCTGACGCTCCCGAGTATGGTGGTGGGCGCGGTAAACTGGGGTCCTATCCAGGTATTCTTCAACGACTACTTTCAGATGGACGGGCTTGCGTACAATCTGGTCTATGCGATCCTGATCGTCTTCTTTTCGTTTTTCTATACGGCCATTACCTTTAACCCGACGGAGATGGCCGATCAACTGAAGAAATATGGCGGCGTGATTATGGGTGTGCGTCCCGGCAAGACGACCGCCGACTATCTGAATCACGTGATGACGCGCATTACCTTGGTCGGTTCGCTTGCTCTGGCGGGCGTAGCCCTCTTGCCGAAAATGGTCTTCACAGTGGTCGGCGTGCGTGACTGGACCATCGCGAGCTTTTTTGGCGGGACCAGCTTACTGATCCTGGTTGGTGTTGCACTGGATACCGTCCGCCAGATCGAACAACATCTGGTTATGCGGAGTTACGAAGGATTCATGAAGGGTGGGCGTAAGCTGCCCTCGCGCCGGTGGTAATCGCCGTCGACTGGGAAGGATATTGAATTCGTGCGAATTGTTACGCTGGGAGCGCCAGGCGCCGGGAAAGGCACCCAGGCCAAGCGCATTGCGGAAGTCTATGGAATCCCGCAGATTTCGACGGGCGACATCTTCAGAGCTCATTTGAAGCAGGGCACCGAGCTCGGGCGGCAGGTAAAGCGTTACCTGGATGCTGGCGAGCTGGCGCCGGATGCTTTGACCTGTGAAATCGTGGCTGATCGCTTGGGCGAGGCCGACTGCGTCAAAGGCTATGTCCTGGATGGTTTTCCCCGTTCGCTGCCTCAGGCCCAGGCTCTGGATCATCTCCTGGAAAGCCGCAGTGAGTCGCTTGACGTTGCGCTGGATATCCAAGTAGCTGATGAAGAGATTGTGGAACGCCTGTCGGCGCGCCGGTTTTGCCCGGTCTGCGGTGCGGTGTTCAATCTGAAGTTCAGCCCGCCTCCGCCCGATGGCCATCGGTGCGGCGGCGAGGGCCCTGTGGTGCAGCTCGAGCAGCGCAGCGACGACAATGAAGAGACGATCCGCAACCGATTGCGCGTTTACCATGAGATTACAGAGCCAATCGCTGCGTATTACGGTGAAAAAGGAATCCTGCGGGAGATCTCAGCCGAAGGGCTTGATCCAGACGCGGTATTCGCGAAAATCGAGGAGGTGCTTGGAGAAGTAGAGGCCTCGCGCGGCGCGTGATCACCCTGCGAAGCAGAGAGGAGATCGCGGTCCTTCGGGAAGCCAATCAGATCGTTGCGGAGGTCCTTGCATCCCTTGCCGATATGGTGGTGCCGGGGATTACGACGCGTGATCTGGATAAGACGGCCGAGGCGCAAATCCGCGCGATGGGCGCTACACCGTCTTTTCTGGGCTATCGCGGTTACCCGAGCAGCACGTGCATCTCCGTGGAAGATGAAGTCGTGCATGGGATTCCCGGGAAGCGCAAGCTGAAGGAAGGCCAACTTGTGAGCATCGATGTTGGGGCTCACTACCGTGGATACCATGGCGACGCCGCTCTGACAGTGCCCTGCGGCCGGGTCGACGCCACGCGTGGCAAGCTCCTCGCAACCACGGACTTGGCGTTGGCAAGAGGCATCGCTGCTGCTCAGGCCGGCAATTATCTCGAGGATATCTCGCGGGCCGTACAGACGACGGTCGAAGAAGCAGGCTTCTCGGTCGTGCGCGTCTTTGTAGGCCATGGCATCGGCGTAGACATGCACGAGGACCCTCAGATAGCTAATTTCGTTACCGGAGCGCGCGGGCCGAAACTTAGAGAAGGCATGGTCCTGGCTATCGAGCCCATGGTCAATGCAGGCGCCTGCGACGTGAGAGTGCTGGACGACGGATGGACGGCGGTGACAGTGGACGGAAAGCCGAGCGCCCATTTCGAGCATAGCATTGTGGTCCGTAAAGGCGGCGCGGAGATCCTGTCCGCGACGTCCAAACGCGTTTGGGGCCGGCTTGTAGACGGGTAGCCTGCGGGAATGCCGAGAGAAGATGCTATAGAACTGGAAGGAACGGTGGTCGAGACGTTGCCCAACGCCATGTTTCGGGTCGAGCTGCAGAACGGGCACAAGGTGCTTGCACATATCTCGGGCAAGATGCGCATGAATTTCATACGGATTTTGCCCGGTGACCGGGTGAAACTCGAGATGTCGCCTTACGACCTGAACCGGGGGCGGATCACCTACCGTTATAGATAGGGCAGCATGGCTGGGTGGATGTTGCCGGTTTCGCATTGGGCGAGATTGGGCGAGCCAGACCATTGGAAGAAGAACAGATTTTGGAGTGCGATCGATGAAGGTGCGTAGTTCGGTCAAAAAAATGTGTGAAAAGTGTAAGATCATCCGCCGCCATGGCCGGGTCCGGGTCATCTGCGAAAACCCCCGGCATAAGCAGCGCCAAGGATAAGGAGGTCTGTTTGCTATGGCACGTGTAGTCGGAGTGGATCTCCCGCGCAATAAGCGCGTGGAAGCGGGCTTGACTCAGATCTACGGTATTGGTCCTACCCGCGCACGGAGGATTCTGGAGGCGACAGGCATCAATCCGGATATGCGGGTGCGCGATCTTACCGATGAGGAAGTCAGCAAGTTGACGACAGTAATCACCTCGGATTTCAAGGTCGAGGGTGATCTGCGCCGCGAAGTTACCGCGAACGTCAAACGGCTTATGGACATCAACTGCTATCGGGGGCTGCGGCACAAGCGTGGTTTGCCTGTGCGCGGTCAGCGCACCCATACCAACGCGCGTACCCGCAAAGGGCCGCGGGGCGCCACAATCAAAAAGAAATAGGAGGAGGCTTTCGTGGCAAAGGAAAAGAGCAAACCTCGAGGTAAAAAACGCCGCATAACCGTGACCGCCACGTCCGGCATCGCGCATGTTCAGGCGACGTTCAACAACACCATCGTGTCTATCGCGGATGCCCAGGGTAACGTGGTGTCCTGGAGCAGTGCGGGCCAGGTTGGGTTTTCGGGCTCTCGGAAGAGCACCGCTTTTGCCGCCCAGCTCGCATCGGAAGCGGCCGCAACACGAGCGATCGAAGCGGGGATGAGGGAGGTGAAGGTGTTCGTGAACGGCCCTGGATCCGGACGTGAATCCGCTATTCGGGCTATTCAGGCCGCCGGTCTGGACATCACGCTGATTAAAGACGTGACACGCATCCCCCACAATGGCTGTAGGGCTCGCAAGCGTCGGCGCGTCTAGCCGCTCGCCTGCTGAAAGTCTTGTGAAACGTCGCGCAGGTCCCCTTGAGCGCGTGAGCGAAAAGGTCCCATTGCCGGGAGGCTTTAGTCAATGATCGCGAAAGATTTTGTAATCCCTAAGTGGGTGACGTTGGAAGACGGTGCAACCGACAGGTATGCGCGTTTTGTCGTCGAGCCTTTCGAGCGAGGCTACGGCACCACTGTGGGCAACAGCTTGCGCCGTGTCCTTCTCGCGTCGCTCGAGGGTTCGGCTGTGACCGCCATCCGCATCGAGGGCGCGCAGCATGAATTCTCGGCTATCTCTGGCGTGCAGGAAGACGTCACCGACATTGTCCTGAACTTCAAAAGGTGTGAGCTGCGCCTCAACCGCGACGAGTCCCTTATCTTTTCCTTTGCCCGCAAAGGCGCGGGAGAGGTGCGCGCTGGCGAGGTCTTCGCGGATACGGAAGTCGATGTTTTTAATCCTGACCAGCTCCTTTTCACAGCGACCTCTGACGCGGCGGAGGTCGAGATGGAAATCAAGGTGGCCCGTGGGCGGGGATATGTAATGGCGGAAGAATTCGAGTTGGAACACGCCCCTATCGGGACCATCTACCTCGATGCAAACTTCTCACCCGTTACACGGGTAAACTTCAACGTCGAGGATGCGCGCGTAGGTCAGACTACCGACTACGACCGGCTCCTTCTCGATGTATGGACGAACGGCTCCATCACGCCTGGCGAGGCCGTCCACGAAGCAGCGGAACTCCTCACGGAGCATCTCAAGATCTTCGTGGTTCAGCGTAAGGAAACGGAGGATGCCGGGGCAGCCGTCGGCTCGGAGGACCCAGAGCTCGCCCGGAAACTGGCGCGTCCGGTGGAAGAGCTGGAGCTTAGCGTACGTGCTGCAAATTGCCTGAAAGCGGCCAATATTCGGACGATCGGCGACCTGGTCGTCCGCGAAGAGGCAGACATGCTCCAGTTCCACAACTTCGGCAAGAAGTCGCTGGACGAGATCAAAGCTATCCTTGACTCGATGGGACTCCATCTCGGCATGCAACTGAGCGGCAGAGGGGCTGTTGAGGCAGCCGGTGAAGACGAAACTGAGGCCGCAGTCTATGAAGATGACGAAGAGGCCGAAGCTGAGGCCGAAGAAGAAGACGAGAGCGAGTAATAGGGAAGGACCAGACAAATGCGGCACCGTGTATCCGGCCGGCGGTTAGGACGTACCACCTCCCACCGCAAGGCGACCATGAAAAACCTTGCTCTGGCGTTGTTCGAGCGCAACGCCATTGTGACCACCTTGGCTAAAGGGAAGGAGCTGCGCGGTTTTGCAGAGCCCTTAATCACGCTCGCAAAGACAGACAGCGTGGCCAATCGGCGCCGTGCGTTTGCCGCCCTGCGTGACAACGCCGCCGTGCGCAAGCTGTTTACCGAGTTGGGGCCGGCTTTTCTGGATCGGCCCGGCGGGTATACCCGTATCTTGCGCGTGGGGCCGCGCCAGGGCGACGGCGCTGAAACGGTACGCGTCGAGTTGATCGGTTTGGGGGAATACAGAGGCGAGTAACGCTCTACGAGACTTTTGAACGGGCTGGAAGCGACGTGCCGGCGGCCGCCTCAGCCCGTTTCCTATTCCTATCCGCAACCTGGGGGGCGGTTCTCTTCCACGCCGGGCTCATCTGTTCCGGATCAGGATGCTATAATGGGTTTCCATGGCGCAGAAATGGAAAAAGCTCAGCGACATCACCCAGGCAAAGCTCACGCCTATGCTTCGGCAATACCTCGAAGCCAAGGCGGAAAGCAGCGATTCGCTCCTCTTTTTCCGCATGGGCGATTTCTACGAGCTTTTCTTCGAGGATGCCGTCGAGGCTGCTGAGCTTCTGGGTATCGCTTTGACGTCGCGCGATGCGGTGACCAAAGACGACCGGATCCCCATGGCCGGCGTGCCGGTCCGTTCGGTCGAAAGCTACATCGCGCGCCTCATCAAAGCGGGTAGAACGGTGACAATCTGCGAGCAGATCGAGGACCCGCGAGAGGCAAAAGGCGTAGTCAAGCGTTCGATCGTGCGGACAATCACACCGGGTACAGTTACCGAGCCGGACCTCCTCGACGATGCGGCAAACAACTACTTGGCCGCTGTGATGCTTCGGGGAGACAAGGGAGGTCTCGCGTTTGTGGATGTTTCGACGGGCGAGTTTCTTACTGCTCAGATCGATGCAGAGCCCGCCAAGACGGCAACGGAAGAACTGCTTCGCATGCGGCCGGCGGAAGTGCTGCTGCCCGAAGGATTCGAGGACGGTTTTGCCGAGGCGTTGCAGACCCGCCTCAACGGCGCGGCCTTTCCAACGCGCCCGCTCGATGATTTTGACGCTGATCTCTCCTATGAACGCATCCTCGACCAGTTCGGCCTGAGCACGCTGAAGGGAGTAGGCCTCGAGGACGCCCCCGAGGCCTTGGCCTGTGCGGGCGCCGTTCTTGCCTACGTCAAGTCGACCCAACGCGACGGGATGCCTCACCTGCGCTTGCCAAGGCGTTACAGCCCCTCACATTTCGTGGTGCTGGACGGAAACACGCAGCGGAATCTCGAGCTCGTCGAGTCCATGGCGGATAAGCGCCGGCATGGCGCCCTTTTAGGCGTTCTGGACCGCACGCTGACGAGCATGGGCGGCCGCAAACTACGCCAGTGGATCCTGCATCCGCTGCTAAACGTCCCTGCCATTCACGAACGCCTCAACGCCATCGAGGAGCTCTTCCTCGACGCCGAACTTCGGCTTCGGCTCAAGGATGCCCTCAGAGGCGTGGCCGATCTCGAGCGCCTTATGGCACGGATCAGCGCACGCGCGGGAAACGGCCGCGATATGAAGGCTTTGGGCGGGTCGCTGAGTCAACTCCCGGCGATTCGTGCCGCCATCGAAGGCGCAGCCGCTCCGTTAACTGCCCGTCTCCGCGACGGGATGGATGTTCTCGGCGATGTGGCTTCGTGGATCGAGACAGCGATTGTGGATCAACCCCCTGCCGTTCTTACAGAAGGCGATCTGATCAAAGACGGCTACGAACCCGAGATCGACCGTTTGCGCGACCTCTTGCGCGGCGGACGCAACTGGATCGCTGCACTCCAGCGGCAAGAGAGCGAGCGCACGGGCATCCCGAATCTAAAGGTAGGCTACAACAAGGTGTTCGGCTATTACATCGAGGTGACGAAAGCGTATATTTCGCAGGCACCCGACGACTATGAGCGCAAACAGACCCTCGTGAATGCTGAGCGCTACGTGACACCCCAGCTCAAGGCGCAGGAAGAAGAGATCGTCACGGCCCAAGAACGATTGCAGAAGCTCGAATACGATGTCTTCGCGGCACTGCGCGACCGGGTCGCTGCAGAAGCTCGGCGCATTCATGAAACCGCCGATGCCGTGGCTGCTGTCGATGTGCTGTTATCGTTGGCCGAAGTGGCAGTTACAAAGGGTTATTCAAAACCCCAAGTCGACGAGAGCGGCGAGCTCTGCATAAGGGACGGGCGGCATCCTGTGGTCGAGGACCTGATGCCGCGTGGGGACTTTGTGCCGAACGATACCGTCCTCGAACCCTCGAAAGCGTTTCTCCAGATCGTCACCGGTCCCAACATGGCCGGGAAATCCACTTACCTGAGACAGGTGGCGCTCATCACGCTTATGGCGCAAATGGGGAGCTTTGTGCCTGCGGCTTCGGCCCGTGTTGGTGTAGTCGACCGCATCTTCACGCGGGTGGGCGCGTCCGACAACCTGGTGCGCGGCGAGAGCACCTTCATGGTTGAAATGAT
>CAZBQH010000450.1:0-15957 GCA_964493915.1 uncultured Nitrospiraceae bacterium | reverse complement strand
AAAGACGACGCGGGACGCAAGGTCGTCAAAGAGTACGTCCCTGTGCTTGATGCGAACGGGGAGCCAATCGTTGATGAGGAAGGCATGCCTCAAACAGCGCCCGTATACGAAACGAAGTTCCAGTCCGTCTACAAGATGCAGTCGTTCTACTTCCTCATCATTAACAGTATTGTGTGGACCCTTCTTGGGATCACGTGTTTTCACTATCTCGAAGACTGGAGCAGAGACAAGGGAACCCTGGGGGCCTATTGATGCCGAAAGAGCTTATCCACCGGTTCGATGTTGACGGGCGCCACTTCGCTATAGACCCCGAAACCTGCTTCTGTTTTGAGTGCGACGACATTTCGTGGGACGTGCTCGCGCACTATCCCCATATGCCGGCCAACCGGATACTGAACGAGCTGGGCGATCGCTACGACGCAAAGGAGTTAAACGAGGTCATCGGCGAACTCGAATGGCTGCGGTCCTCGAAGTCCATTTTACAGCCACCCAAGCTCGATGATTTTCACAAACAGTTCGAGTTTCAGCGCGGCCTGCGTCGGGTCGTTGTTCTCCTTCGTACAAAGGCTGAAGAGTCGGCTGCAGGCGGCAAAGGGTGGTTTGGGAAGAGCGCCACAGTGATTTCGTCCCCCGCGCGGCAGTTGGCGATGGATGCGGTCGCGCTACTGCTGAACCGGTCGGGAGAGCAACGGGAACTCGAGGTGGAGTTTGTAGAAGAGGGCGCTCTGCAGCGTCCGGACTTGGTCGCGGAGCTTTGCGGCTATGCACTTCGCGCGGGCAAGCTGGCCGGCAAGAAACTCACTACTGTGATACATGTTACGGGCGTGCAGCTCGGGAAGCCGCCTAAGGCTCTCGAGGGGCACCATTTGAGCCTTAAGCTCGAGATCCAGGATGCGTCAAATGCGGCAGCGCAAATCAAAGCGCTCGCGAAGTCCAACCTTGACACGCTGTCTCGTTTGTGCAAAGCGATCCAACCCGATGCGCCGGGTGCGAATGGCCGCATCGTCATTCGACCTAACCACCCGGATTATGGAGAGGCGGCGGCAACGCTTGACAAGGCCGGGTTCAAAACGATCGAGCTGGATCTCGACGGCGCGTTCGCAGCAAACCCGGATTTGGTTCCTGGCGACATGATGAAAGGACTCAGCACGTCGGCCAACTACTACGCCAACCAGCTTCTCGAAGGCAAGTACTTCCGTTTGGACCCCATTGCCTCTCTGTTCTACCGAATCTACGACGGGGTGTTGCTGCGGAGGGCGGACCCCGCCGGCGTCAATGAACTAGCTATTGACGACATGGGGAACATCTATCCGTCCTGGCACATGCTGGGGGTCGAACCACTTCGCCTCGGCTCGGTGAAAGAGGGTGACATCGATGAAGAGATGGCAAAGGGGTTTGACGACGTGGGGTCGGTCACTACGTCAGTCTGCCGGCAATGCTGGGCCCGCAACCTGTGCGGCGGCGGGTCCGCGGCGGTCCACTATGCTCTAAGCGGTTCGTATCGGAAGCCGCACCCTGCATGGTGCGACGCGCAACGGGCATGGATGGCCGCAGCCGTCTCGGCTTTTAACGTGCTGTCCTCTCACGGCGTCAACTTCACGCGCATGTACAATGTAATCAGCCAGCGTTCGAAGCCGTCGCTATTCACCATGGTGCGCGCGGCTTTCCATATGCCTATCAGTATGCGTCCCATCGAGGAGTCGGACGCCGCGATGTTGGTCAAATGGGAAAACTGGAGCCCCGCCTCCTATTTTCTGTTCACCGAACGGGGTATGCTGATCGCCACGCGCTACGATCGTGAGATGGACTCGCTGCACCCTCAAGGGATCGACCAGGAGATGGTTCTTCTCCAACGGAGCGGCGACCCTTTTGGGCTTCTTCGTTTGCGCCCTGAACGTACGGCCGGAGCCGTGACCGCTTGGGTGTATCTCAGGAATCCCAACGATTACGCGTCAGAACCTGTCCGCAAGGGTTTTCGAAATCTCCTCCAGTATGCGAGCACGCAACAGGCTATCCGCACCGTAACCATGCCCGCGGCGGACTATGAGAAGCCGCTTCGGGAGTTTCTGGAGGCCGTCGGCTTTGTTCATGCGGGAACCTTGCGCGAGGCCCTATACCTGCATAATCGCTACCACAATGTGCACCTCTACATGCAGCATCTCGGGCCGGCGGCTTCATAGGCTGGCGTGCACGTCGGCACTGAGAGCGCCTTCCGACGGGCGCTCCTTATTGAGCTCTGTATACCCAATTCAGGGCTGAAGACCATCCGGAATGCAGTATTCCCGCTGCTCCGAACCCTGTCGCTATCCTTCTAGTCGCTTTCAGGGAAGAACATAGCTTCCATGAATTCCATCTGGAAGTTTGGATCGAGAGCGAGCTCAATGTGCATTGTTGTCCGGGCTAGGTACTCCGCCTTTTTGCGTGCCTGCTGAGAGGACAAGGCCAAGCGGGCACCTTTGAGGGAGGTGTTTCCGACATAGTTGAACTGGTCCTCGCGAAGCTCATGGGGCAGCAGCCCGATACGTTGCGCGTTGCGCAACTCGATGTAGTTTCCGAACCCGCCTGCGACGAGCACCCGGGTCAAGTCTGCGACTGCCAGCCCGGCTCGCTTCAGAAGCACTCTGATGCCCGTACGGATTGCGCCCGTGGCGAGTTGAAGCTCTCGGATGTCGTGTTGGTTGAGTTTAACGGGATCTCCGCTCTGGGTTTCCTCGCCTCGAGCAAGCACGAAGAAGGCGCCTTTTTCGTCGACGCCGACGCGTTCGCGAATTCGCGGGGGAACCGTGTCAGGAAGGTCGTCGGGTTCGAGGAGCAATCCTTGCGTCATTATCATGCCGTAGCGCAGCATCTCGGCCACTGTGTCGATTAAAGCCGAACCGCAGAGACCCACCGGTTTGGTTCTGCCGATCACGAGATAGTCCACGTCGTCGTTGAAATGGACTTTTTCTATAGCGCCAAGTGCGGCGCGCATGCCGTGGGTAATGCGCGCGCCCTCGAAGGCAGGTCCTGCAGCGCAGGACGCCGCCTGGAGTTTGCCGTCGTGGAGCAAGACAAGCTCGCCGTTGGTTCCGATGTCGATGAACAAGGTGCTGCCGTCCAGGGTGTCCAGCTTCGTTGCAAGCATCCCGGAAACCGTGTCGCCGCCCAGGAAACTTCCAATGACAGGGAATACGTAGACCTGACCCCTCGGGTGTATATGAATGCCCAGCTCAGATGCGGGCAGGGAAAGTCCTTGGCCCGAGGCCGGAATGAAAGGAAGCTGGCCCAAGGCGCTGGGATCCAAGCCGGTCAAAAGATGCTGCATCGTTGTGTTGCCGGAAAAAGTCAACTCGTAAATTCTTTCCCGAGAGATACCGGCTGACTCCACGACCTGGTCAAGCATTTCATTGACAGCCTGGATGACGCTTTGTTGAAGCTCTGTCCTGGCTGCAGCGCCTTGGGTGGCGTGAAGTATACGTGAAAGGACGTCGTCGCCATAGCTGGTCTGAGGATTGATCCGGGCCGTTGTTGCCCGTTCCGTACCGCCATTCATGTCGTACAAAACGCAAACGAGGGTGGTTGTGCCGATATCAAAAGCTGCCGCGTAGCATTCGGAGGACGTGTCGCCATGCTCGAAGTCTATGAGGCGATGGTCATTCAAAACAGCCGTGCCCTGAAACTCCCAGTCGCGCAGCCGGCGTGGAAGCTCTTTCAGAAGGGAGAAATCTGCTGACTCAAACCCGACGGCGCCTTGCAAACGGTCCAGATCGGCCACGCTGTCTTCAAGCGTTGGGGTGGATAGCTGGACGTAGTGTTTGTGCGTGGCGGGGTCTTCAGTGGCCTCGATCGCCGCCGTAGGCTCATAGTAAATCTGGTACTCGGACGCGAGCAACGATGTTTCAGGCACATGCACGGTCATGCGGCCCCGAACGCGTGATTGGCAGGCGAGGCGCATGCCCTGTCCAAGCTCTTCGGCGCTCAAGTAGAAACGTTCGGCATCGGTCGGCGGCATGAGCTGCCCCATGACCCGGACCCGGCACTTGCCGCAGGTCCCTGTGCCGCCGCAGGGGTAATCTATGGGGATGCCCGCGCGCTTCGCGGCCTCGCGGATTGTACTGCCGGCAGGCAGCGTAACGCTGTTTCCCTGGGGTTCGAATTTGACAAAGGCCTTCGTCTCGTCCACGGTGCTTCCTTCCATCTGATAGGCTCGTCTCCAATCCTGAAGATTTGTGTGCGAGCCGGTACTATTTTCTTTGCGGCAGCCCAAGCAACCGAGTACGCAGCTCATGCCAGGCTTATGACCGCTTGCAGGTGCTGTTTTCCAATCTGGCTAATCTATTGAAACGGTTCCCAGGAATTCGTGCATGTGCGCAAGTCGGCACAGTTCCGCGGAGTTTGCTTCCCCGCCAAGGCCGGGCCAGGGTCATGCGCAAGCTGATTTGAGGCAACCATGCCGCTCCGTCCAATATAGCATAGAAGTAACGCTCGGTCTTACGAGCCGATCCCGCCATTTTACCCCAGCCATGCTCTCTCCAGTCAAGAAGATTCGATTTTCCTTAAAGACTGTTTTCGAGATGCTGTTCTGCAAGCAATTCACAGGTGGGGCGCGTTTACATCAGGAGTAGAAAGCCCAAAAGTGCGGCCTCTATGAGAAGATGCGCCAGGAAGGGAAGCAGGACATTGCTTGTACGCAATGTCCATAAACACAGCAGAATGCTAAGGAGAGCCATGCCGGCCGCCTCGATGCCGGGCTTTTGCAAGTGATACGCTGTTTCGAGGACAGGAATGGCAAGCCAGCCATATCGGGGCCAGGCTAATCGCAGCCTTCTCATCAAAAAATAGCGATGGAGAAATTCCCAACCTGGCAGCCATGAGACAAGCCAGACAAGATGGCCTGCGAAAAAGCGCCATTTTGCGGCGCTGGATGCGGCATGCAAGCCGTGGTAGGTATTTCTGAGGGACGGGAAAAGGGGGATCAGCAGCATGGCCAAGGCGCCCAAAAGGCCGACGGCGATCAAGAGGAGCAAATCGCGGCGGCGCCATTGCCGCACCCCAAAATAGCCCCAATCGAGGTTGGGAAGACAGTAAAACACGGGGATGACAAACCAGAACATAAACTCGAACAGGTCGAAACGAGGACCTATCCACGTGTGGCGGCCTAGCCACCAATTGAACAGGTCCCAGTCGATGACGAATTCGACACGGTGCTTAGCCAAAGTGTCCACGATGAGCACCACGGCGGCATAGGCGAGTGCCGCGCCCGCTGTTCGTCGCGCCTGAATCGTAGGAACCGCGCCTTGACTTTCAGAAAAGGCCCCGGGCGGTTTTGGTTGAGATGGTTTTGCGCGGCGCATCAGCGTGTTAAAATGTTATTGGAGGTCTGTTTATATGCCCACATATGAGTATCATGCCATCCGGGCGGAAGGAGACGCGGAAAAGTCATTTACGGGTGGGGTGGTTATTGCGCGTTCGCGCCAAGAAGCGAAGAAAAAACTCCGCGAAATCGGGCTCAAAGCAACCATGCTCAAACAAGCCCGGGGCGTTATGGCTGTGCTGAAATGGTTTGAGGCCGACATCCGCTGACTAGCCTTGATTTCCTCAGACTCTCAGGTTTTCGCGAATACTCTCGACCGCTTCCAAGATGTCTCGGGCGTGACCGAAGGCGCTCAGGCGGAAATAACCCTCGCCGCTTGGGCCGAAGCCAGAGCCCGGCGTGCCGACTACATGCGCTTCCTCGAGGAGCTTGTCGAAAAACGCCCAGGAACTGAGGTCTCCGGGTGTTTTCATCCAGATATACGGGGCGTTTATTCCCCCGAAGACTCTAAGCCCAATGGCACTCAACCCTTCACGAATAACACGAGCATTGTTCATGTAGTATGCGACAAGCCCATGCACCTCGGCTTGTCCCTGGTTGCTTAGGGCTGCCAACCCGCCTTCTTGAACGATGTTCGACGCGCCGTTAAACATGGTCGTCTGCCGTCTCAACCAGAGATTGTGCAGCTTGCCCGGTTGGGTGTCTTCGCATGCGCAGGTCTTGGGCACGATGGTCCATCCAAGGCGGACGCCCGTGAAACCAGCCTCTTTCGAGAAGCTGTTGATCTCGATGGCGCATTCCTTGGCGCCCTCGATCTCGTAGATCGTCCGAGGCAGGTCAGGGTCCGAGATGTACGCCGCGTACGCCGCGTCGAAGATATTCACTGCTTTGTGTCGTCGGGCATAATCTACAAATTGTTTAAGCTGTTTCTTGGTGGCGACAGCGCCGGTCGGATTATTGGGGCTGCAAATGTAGATGAGGTCCACATGTTGCGCTGGAACTGCTGGGATGAACCCGTTTTCCTCGTTGCAGGGCATATACACCAGCCCTTCATAGACGAGGCCTCGGGCGTTTCCCGTGCGGCCTGCGATGACATTGCTGTCTACGTAGACGGGGTAGGCGGGATCTTGCACGGCGATAACGCTGTCAAACGCAAAGATTGACTGGAGATTGGCCGAATCGGGTTTGGCGCCGTCGCTGACGAAGAACTCGTCGGGCTCGAGATGGACGCCGTATCCGGCGTAGCGTTGGGCCAGGGCCTCGCGCAGCGGTCTCTCCCCTTGCTCGTCGCCATAGCCGCGGTACGTGTTTGTATCAGCGAGCTTTGTCACACCGCGATGGAGTCCCTCGATAACGGTAGGAGTGAGGGGTTCGGTCGTGTTCCCGATGCCTAAGCGCATTACATGAACGCCAGGATGGGCCTCGAGAAAAGCTTGAGTCCGCTTGGCTATCTCAGGGAAGAGATATCCGGCGGTCAGCTTGTCGTAGTTTCTGTTTATAGTCGCCATTTCTACAAAAGCTTTCTGCCTGCTATGAACACGCCCCGGCCCGGAAAGGCTGAATCATAACGTATGACCGCAGAGCCTGTCTATCGCCGCACGATAGGGCGACAAGGCGGCCCAGGCAACTCAGGCTAATGCTCCGCGATGGCCTGAGCCGCCCGACTTGCGACCTCGCCGACCGCTCTGTTCATGGCCGCCGCCAGGGCCGGAATGGTGGGGTCTGTCAACTCGACTGAGGCGGCTAACGTATCCGACCAGAGAAGCTCGCCCTCCATCGCGGTGCGCAATGCAAGCCGCACCTCGCACACGGCTTGCCTGGTCTGGTTTTCGCGGATCTCCTCAAACTTGCGCAGGCGTCCTGTAAGCATCAGGTCGGGGAGGGGAACATCGTTCGCCTCGCCGACGTCGGCGAAGCGTTCTGTCGCAATGACAGCGTCCATAATCGCGTCGGTGACCAGCTCGCTGGGAGCATCAGCCCACTGCGCACTCGGGTATTGCACCAGTTCGAACGCGTCTTGGCGGTACACCATGGTCTTCTGATAGGGGGGACCAGCCGCCAGTTCGCGAATGGCTAAGCTGCGGTCTGTCTTCTCAACGGTTGTGACGGTGATCTCCGGGTCAACGTCGTAAGCGACGGTCGGCGGAACTTCCCTAGGCGTCAAGCAACTTGTTAGAAGCAGCAGCGACAAAACGGCAACCGTGCGCATCAATCAAATCCCCTTACCTTGCTTTTCCCGCGGATGAGAGCCGATGGATTCTGTTTCAGTTCATTTGCGAGGTCCTTGACTGCGTTAAGCGTCTCAGTCCAAGATTCGATAGCCTGACGGATCTCGTAGTCAAGGTTGTCGGTTTTATGCGACAAAGCCCGTATCGACGTCTCCGCAGACGATGAAAGCGTTTCGAGATGTTCAGAGAGCGTCTGCACGCTTTGCAGCGCTGCTCGGACGTCTTCCTGAGTCTCGCCAAGCTGCAGTGGTTCGACTTTGTTCGACAAGGCGTCGACAAACGAGTGGGCCTGATCGCCCAGCTTCTTGTAGCTGTCAATCAAGCCGCGAAGCTCCTCGATTGTAGGCTGGGTCTGCTCCTTGAAGCTCTCCACTGTCGAGGTGGCCGAGTCAAGGAACGCGCTGCCATCAGCCACGAACTCGTCGACGTCGTCAAGAAGCTTGGTCAATTGACCTTCTTTCATGCCGGCGAGACCCTTTTCGAATTGATCGAGGATTTCGTTGAGCTTGACTAGAATCGTCTGCACCTGGTTGGCGACTGAGGTGAAGGTCGAGGGGATGGCCGGGATCTTGCTGCCAGGTTCCAGTGGGGGGTTCGAGGGGTTGCTGCCTGACAATGAGACCGCCATGGTTCCAGCCGCCAGGCTCAGTACGACCAACTGCGCCTTGGTGCCCTCGTGCAGCGTAACGGTATACGGATCGATCAGAATATCGACTCGAGCATAGACGTCCTCTGTGACGCTAAGGCCGTCGACGACGCCAACCGGGATTCCAAGGTACTCAACCATGCCGCCTGGATTGACGCCGAGGATGGACTCCTTGAAAATCACGTGGTACGGGATGCGGTGGCCCCCGCGAAATCCTAAAGCCAGCAAGACGCCGCCCGTGATGAGAATGCCGCTTGCGACCAGAAAAACCGCCACTTTGACCTTCTGCGTTCGCGTTGCCACCGGCTTCTATGCTCCTTTCAAGCTTGTCTATGCATCTCGAGCGGCAATGTATTCATCAGGCCGACGCTCAAAAAACTGACGCACCCGTTCATTGTTGCTTTGCTCGGCGTCGGCTACGGTTCCTGTGAAGGCGACCTTTCCCTGGTCCAGCATGAGGACGCGATCCGCGATGCGCCGGATCGAGTCCAGCTCATGGGTCACGATGATGAATGTGATTCCGAGCAAGGCGCGCAATTCCAGAATCAGCTTGTCGAGCCCCGCGGCCATAATGGGATCGAGACCTGCCGAAGGCTCGTCGAAGTAGACGATGGGAGGGTCTAGAGCCAAGGCCCGGGCAAGACCCGCCCGTTTGCGCATGCCGCCGGACAATTCGTCCGGCATTTGCGTCTCTGCATGGCTGAGGCCGACCAAGCCGAGCTTCATGCGCACGGTTGCTTTGATAAGCTGCTCGCTCATACGACCGTATTCGCGAAGGGGCAGGGCTACGTTCTCCCCAACAGTCATTGAATTGAACAGCGCGCCGCCCTGGAAAGCGATGCCGATGCCCCGTTGCATAGCCGCAAGACGGTCCTCATCAAATTCCGTGATGTCTTCGCTTTCATAGAGGATGCGGCCCGAGGTGGGCATTAAGAGGCCGGCCATGTGCTTGAGCAGTGTGGTTTTCCCGCAGCCGCTGGCGCCAATGATAACGTAGATCTCGCCGCGCTGCACGGCAAGCGATACATCGTTCAGGATGAGCGTTTCACCGTAGTGAGTCACGAGGTTCTTTACTTCTATGAACGTGTCATACATTGGAGATTGTCTACAAGATGTAATAGAACAGCGCGGCAAAAATCATGTCAATGACGACGATGCAGAAGATGTCCATCACGACGGACCGGGTCGTCATAAGCCCGACGCCTCGAGAACCGCCCGTTACCCGCAGTCCGTTGTGACATCCTACAATGACGATAACGGCGGCAAAACAGACCGCTTTGCTGAGGCCTTGATTGATGTCTCCGAGATAGGCCTGGTTGAGGGTTTGCCTGAACCATAGGTCGGCGCGGAAACCGAGTATGAATATGCCCCAAATGGCGCCGCCCAGTATGCCGGCTACCATCCCCATTGCCGTCAGGCAAGGCATGACAAGCAGCAAGGCAAGCAGTTTGGGCGCCACAAGGAACTGAGGTACGCTGAGTCCCATGCCGCGCAAGGCGTCGATTTCTTCTTGAACTTTCATAGTCGACAGCTCTGCTGTGATCGCGGCGCCCGTCCGGGCCGAAACGACCATGGCCGTCATGACGGCGGCCAGTTCGCGAGCAAAAGCGATAATGATCAAGTTCGCGACGTAGATGCTGACGCCAAACTGCTCGAGCTGAGCCGCCGAAAGCATCGCGATCGTGATTCCCAGCAGAAAATTCATCATGAAGTTGATCTTGACGGCCCGCGCGCCCATCTCATGGATCTCGTCGATGAACAATCTCCACCGGAATCCTCTCCCTTCGAAGGGCGCAATGCACATCCAGTACAGCGCGTCCACGAGAATGTTCAGGAGATCCCGGGCTTCCTCGAGGATGCTCAGGGTGCTGTCGCCAAGGCGTTCGAGAACGGGAGGTCGGCGTTTCTTCGGCCCGCCGGGACGAACCAGGGTAGGTTCAATGAGTTCGATGAAGTCTGCTGCCTGGCCCTCTTGTCCTGCCCAACGCAAAGAGCCTTTGCGCATCTCGACATGGTTGGCAATCGCCACCAGCCAGGCCGCCCCGCGCGGATCAACGGATTCAGTCGCCGAGAAGTCCAACTCGAGCGCGTCGTCCGGCTGCCAGCGTCTGCTTCGGACCTGGGCGAAGAGGTCCTGCCCCGAATTCTGGTCAAGCTTTGGCGGAGCGGATAGACGTAAGGTGCTCATTCGCCCCCCTGGCTCATGGTTTCAAACTCCGCTTCCGTCAAGATCCGCACCCCGAGCTGTCGGGCTTTGTCGTATTTTGATCCCGGCCTGTCTCCGGCAACGACATAGTCTGTATTGCTGCTCACGCTTGACGTCGGGCGGCCGCCTAAGGCTTTGATGCGTTCCTGGATCGCATCGCGCGTGTAGTTCTCGAGGGCGCCTGTAACGACGATGGTTTTCCCCTCGAAAGGCCGCGGACCTTCGCTTGGTTCAGGACGACTCTCCTCCATGTTCAGGCCATGATCCCGCAACCGGCGTATGAGCTTGCGGTTTGCTTCCGTGTTGAAAAAGTCATGGATGCTTGCCGCCACGATCTCTCCGACCTCGGGAACGGCTGTCAAGTCCTCAATAGAGGCGTTCATGAGGGTCTCGATGGTCTCGAAATAGCCGGCGAGCACGTCCGCAATATGACTGCCCACATGACGGATGCCCAGTCCGTTCAACAAGCGGCTCAGGGGGCGCATCTTACTGCCTTGGATGGCGGCGATCAGGTTCGCAGCAGACTTGGGGCCCATCCGCTCGAGGTCTTCGAGGCTTTTCTGTTCCAGGTCGTAGATATCGGCGAAATCTTTCACGAGGCCGCGATCGACGAGTTGCTCGATGATCGCTGTTCCGAGACCTTCGATATCCATGGCGTTGCGGCTCGCGAAATGCTCGAGCCTGCCCTTAATCTGTGCTGGACAAGCAGGGTTCAGGCAACGCACGTAGACCCCGTCCGGGTCTTTCTTCACTTCGCTGCGACAGACTGGACAACGCGCCGGTGCAACGAACCGCTTGGCCCCAGGAGGGCGCTTGTCTGGCACGTAGCGCAGCACTTGCGGGATGACCTCGCCAGCTTTCTCGATCTCGACCGTATCACCGATGCGCACGTCTTTCTTCTCGAGGTCCTCGAAATTGTGGAGCGTTGCACGCTTTACAACGGTGCCGGCAAGAGAAACGGGCGCCATTTCAGCGACAGGCGTTAGCACGCCCGTCTTGCCAACCTGGACAGCAATGTTGAGCAATTTGGTTTGAGCGACCTCAGCGGGGTATTTGTAAGCAATCGCCCAGCGCGGGGATTTCGATGTGGCGCCTAACCTCCGGCGTTGTGCGGTTGCGTTGACCTTGATTACCAACCCGTCAATCTGGAAATCAAGGCTGTGGCGTTTGTCCCCCCACTCGCTGCAGACCTCAAGGACATGGTCAATCGTTTCGCAGCGGGTGTAGGAGGGATTGGACGGTAGGCCATAGGCCTCGAGGGCCTTCAGCGTCTCCCAATGAGAGCCGGGCTCTTCGCCGTCAAGAACGGCCATGTCGTAGAAGGCGATATGCAGCCGCCGCTTCGCCACCAGCTTTGGCGCCAGAAGCTTCAAGGTCCCCGCCGTGGCGTTGCGCGGGTTGGCAAAAGGCGATTGCCCCTCCTCTTCACGGATACGATTGAGACGGTCAAGCTCGGCCCGTTTCATATAGACTCCGCCCCGCGCCTCGATACCCGGCGGCGGGGACGCCTCGAGCCGCATCGGCAACATCCTGATCGTGCGCACGTTTGCTGTCACATTGTCGCCCCTCAGGCCGTCTCCCCGGGTCGCGGAACGGGTCATGACGCCTTGCTCGTAACGGACTGAGATCGCCACGCCATCAATCTTGAGCTCCACGACGTATTCAGGCGTGCCGTTGCCAGCCAGACCGCGCCGCACCCGTTCATCGAAGGCACGCAGCTCTGCTGCGTTGTAGGTATTGTCAATCGAGCGCATTGGCACGGTGTGCTCGACTGTCTCGAACTCCTCGATCGGCTCGCCGCCTACCCGCTGCGTAGGTGAATCAGGTGTACGCAGAGCGGGATACTGCGCCTCGATGTCCTGCAGCTCGCGCATCAACGCGTCGAATGCTTCATCCGATATTTCAGGAGCGGCCTCAACGTAGTAAAGGCGGTTGTGGCGCTCAATCTCTGAACGAAGCAGCTCACATCGCTGCCGGACCCCGCCCGGAATGTCGTCCTTCTGTTCTGCCATGGCGAAGCATTATATCTAATGCCTTTGTGGACCGTACAGTTCCAGTCCCTGTCCAGCAGATTTTTGCGGGGGCGCGGGCCCGGTCCTTGCGCTGTCCTTGAAAATGCCGGCACGCATAGTTCATAAAAGGGCCGGCCTCGGCCTCGACATACGCCGCATAGCCCGGACAGCAAGGAGGCAAAACAGCCATGGACGCATTGGAAGTCTTGAGAACGCGCCGCAGTGTTCGTACGTATCGTCCCGACCCTGTGGCGAAAGACACGATCGAAACGATTATCGATTGCGGAAGGCTCGCCGCTTCCGCCATTAACATCCAGCCGTGGGAATTCGTCGTCGTCACGGATCCCGAGATGCGCCGTCAGATCGCGGCGGCAACCGACCATGGGCCTTTCATTGCCACCGCGTCGGTCTGTGTCGTTGTGCTGAGCAAGGACACCAAGTATTACCTCGAGGACGGGGCCGCGGCAACAGAGAATATCCTGCTGGCCGCGCGCGCCTGCGGATTGGGATCGTGCTGGGTTGCCGGGGACAAAAAGCCTTATGTCGACAAGATAATGAAGATGGTGGGAGCGCCCGCCGGCTACCGGCTCGTGAGTATTGTGGCGATTGGCTATCCGGAAGAGGTGCCCAATCCAGCCAAGCGCCCGCTGTCTGAAGTGCTGCACTGGGAAAAGTTCTAGCTGCAGAGCCGAGCCAATCTGTTCCAAAAAAAGATGCTTAAGGTATAATTGTGTATTCAGGCTTTTCGCGAGCAGGCCGGACGGCCGCGGCGTCGCTTGGGCGGCGCCGAGGAAAGTCCGGGCTCCAGAGGGCAGGGTGCTTGGTAACGCCAAGGCGGGGCGACCCGACGGAAAGTGGCACAGAAACGACACAGCCGATGGCCTTTGGGCGCAGGCAATGGTGAAATGGTGCGGTAAAAGCGCACCGGCGGCCTGGCGACAGGCCGGCCGGCTAAACCCCACCTGGAGCAATTCCAAATAGGGGAGCGATGGAGTGGCCCGCTCCGCTCCCGGGTTGGAAGCTTGAGTCGTACGGTAACGTGCGTCCTAGAGGAATGGCCGTCTCAGGGGCCGTGGCCCCCAGACAGAACCCGGCTTAGAGGCCTGCTCGCGACGAGACTATTTCGCGGCCTTTTTTCGCGTCTTTCCCGGCTGATATGCTTCCTCGTTCTTTACGCGGCCTGGGGCGCCGTCGCCTCAAAGTGGAGCTTATCCCCGTTTGCATCGGCAGTTACGTGCGCGCCGTCTTTGATCCGGCCTTCGAGAATCTCCATGGCCATTGGGTCGAGGACCCTCCGCTGGATAACGCGTTTAAGCGGGCGTGCACCATATGTCGGGTCGTAGCCCTGCTCAGCGAGCAGGTCGCGTGCGGCGTCCGTCAGCTCGATCGTGAGATGCTTCTCGCCTAGGCGTCGCGAAAGCCGTTTGAGCTGAACGTCAACAATCTGCCGGATATCCTCTCTGGTCAACGGATGGAATACGACAATGTCGTCGACCCGATTCAGGAATTCAGGCCGAAAGTGAGCGCGGAGCACCCGCATCACTTCTTCGGTCTTCTCCTCCTCGCTGCCGCCCACGTGGGCGAACACCTCGCTGCCCAGGTTCGACGTCATAATCACCGCAGTGTTTTTGAAGTCGACTACCCGGCCTTGGCCGTCGGTCAAACGCCCGTCGTCAAGGATCTGGAGGAGAACGTTGAACACGTCGGCGTGAGCCTTTTCGATCTCGTCGAAGAGGATGACGCTGTAGGGTCTGCGCCGCACGGCTTCAGTAAGCTGTCCGCCTTCCTCGTACCCGACGTAGCCGGGAGGTGCACCAATTAGACGCGCGACGGCGTGGCGTTCCATGTACTCCGACATGTCAATGCGAACCATGGCGTTTTCGTCGTCGAAAAGCTGTTCAGCCAAGGACCGTGCCAATTCCGTTTTGCCGACGCCGGTCGGTCCGAGAAAGATAAACGAGCCGATGGGCCGTTCGGGCTCTTTCAGTCCCGCCCGTGCACGCCTTACCGCGTCCGACACGACGCGGATGGCTTCTTTCTGACCGATGACGCGTTCGCCCAACCGGTCCTCGAGATGCAGCAGACGCTCCATCTCGCTCTCCATCATTCGGGAAACAGGGATGCCCGTCCAGTTTGAGACGATTTTCGCAACGTGTTCTTCGTCGACTTCCTCGTTCAGGTAGCTGCCCTCCTTCTGTAATTGGGCCAGCTTCGCGTTCTGTTCCTCGACCTTCTTCTGGAGTTCGCGAATGGTCCCGTAACGTAACTGCGCCACCTTGTCGAGGTCGCCGGACCGCTCCGCGATTTCCTCCTGCCGGCGCGCCTCGTCGATCTGGGCGTTCAGCGCCCGGATGCCGTCGATGACCTCTTTCTCGGCCTTCCACTTGGATTTCATGGCGTTCAACTCTTCTCGTAGATCGGCCATTTGCTCTGCGATAACTTGGCGCCGTTCCTGGCTCGCTTTGTCTTTTTCTTTCTTAAGGGCGAGATGTTCGATCTCGAGTTGGCGGATGCGCCGGTCAAGAACGTCGATCTCGTACGGCATGCTGTCGATCTCGATCCGCAGACGCGACGCCGCTTCATCGATCAGGTCGATCGCCTTGTCCGGCAGGAAACGCTCCGAGATGTAGCGATGGCTCAATACCGCTGCAGCCACGAGCGCCGCGTCCTGGATGTGCACGCCATGGTGCACCTCATAGCGTTCCTTCAAGCCCCGCAGGATGGCGATGGTGTTCTCAACGTCGGGTTCGCCCACATAAATCGGCTGGAAACGCCGTTCGAGGGCGGCATCTTTCTCAACGTGTTTGCGGTATTCATCGAGGGTGGTTGCCCCGATACAGTGGAGTTCGCCCCTGGCGAGGGCCGGTTTGAGCATGTTCGATGCGTCCATCGCGCCCTCGGCTGCGCCAGCTCCAACGATGGTGTGCATTTCATCGATAAACAAGATCACCGTGCCTTCTGCAGCCTCAATCTCACGTAAGACGGCCTTCAGCCGGTCTTCGAACTCGCCGCGGAACTTTGCGCCCGCAATGAGAGCACCCATGTCGAGCGCGGCGACCCGCTTGTTCTTTAGGTTCTCGGGAACATCGCCGGCTACGATGCGTTGCGCAAGCCCTTCAACGATGGCCGTCTTTCCGGTACCCGGCTCGCCGATGAGCACGGGATTGTTCTTTGTGCGGCGCGAGAGCACCTGCACCACGCGGCGTATCTCTTCGTCGCGACCGATTACCGGGTCCAGCTTGCCTGCGCGGGCCAGTTGCGTCAGATCGCGCGTGTACTTGGCCAGAGCGTCATACTGATCCTCAGCATTCGGATCGGTCACTCGAGTCGTGCCGCGCACCTCCTTCAGCGCGCCCAGCAAGGCTTCGGCCGTAACGCCCATCTCGCGCAAGACGGCGCCTGCGGGGTCGTCCGAGAGCCCGATCATTCCAATGAGCATATGTTCTGTGCTCAGGTATTCGTCTTTAAGCTGCTGGGCTGCTTTCCAGCCCATATCGAGGACGCGCTGAACGTCCTTGCCCAGCCCCGGCTGGCCGGCACCCGTCACCCGGGGAAGGGCGGCGAGCCGATCC
>CAZBQH010000449.1:0-2618 GCA_964493915.1 uncultured Nitrospiraceae bacterium | reverse complement strand
CCCGCCGCGCGCAGTTCCCGCTGCAATTGGGGCAGTTGCAGGTCGAGCTTCTCCTGGGCCTCCTTGAAGTCCGCTTTCGAAAGGCGGGCACTCAGATCGACCGTCTCAAGCATCCGGCGTTGTCTCCTTCCTACACCCAAAGTGTATACCCCTTCGCGCCCTTGTCCCAAACACACTTGCCGGGTGGAAACAGAAAATGGGGGAGACGCCGCAAACGCAACCAGACCCCCTCAGGCTTTTCCAGGCGGGCGGGATGCCCGTCGCAACGCAGAAGCAGTAGACCCGTCCCGAGAAGCACTCAGGCTGAGCTTGTGTCCCGGGACCGTTCCTTGTCTGTCAGAGCCGTCCTTTGCGCCCGCAGCCAATCGCGAGGAGATTCGCGGTATGCGGTCGGGCTGACGCCGTAGGAACGGGTGAAGGCGCGGGTGAAAGCCGACGTGTCGGCGTAGCCGGCGTCGAGGGCCACTTCGGCAACGGGGCGCTGTGACTCAAGCAGCAGGGCCTGAGCATGTTGCATCCGAACCGACTGGACATAATCGCGGAACGGTTGCCCCATGATACGCCGGAACACCTTGCCGAAATGTCCTTCAGAGATGCCCAGGCGCGTGGCAATCTCGCGCCGGCTCAGCGGCGCCTCCAGGGCCGAGGCGATCATCGCGCAAGCTTGGGAAACAGCGCGTTCCTCGGGCGACGCGCGCAGCTCCGCTACAACGGCCGTCATCCCCAGCAAGTGGTTTCGGAACCATTGAACGATGTCGTCGATACTGTCGAGGGCGGGGAAGTCGCGCAGGTAGTGCCGCCGTTTTTCTGCTATCGGTCCCGGATCGGCGCCATGGGCCTGAAGGGCGTCCAGAAAGCGATCGACGATCTTCGTGAAGAGGAGGCGGCGGGTCTCGTGGGCTGAGCCGGGGGCCGACGCCACGACGCGGAGCGCCCGCTCGAATCCTGTAACGAGAGCGTCCTGATCCGCGTCCTCAACGGCCTGCTCAAGTCCGGCCAGCCGCTCGTCGAGCGAGGCAAGCAGGGCATCCCCCTGGTCGACCCCGATATCGGCAATGTCCCCGCTCCACATAACGCGGCACGCCTGCTGATAGGACTCAGCGATCCGGCGAGGCGCCCCGTAGTCCGCGCCGAGGCCGACAAGGATAGGTGCGCCCGTCCGTTTGCGGCCTGTTTCGGCGATCTGGCCGGCCAACTCTTTGAGCCGGAGCTTGGCCAGGTCCTCGTTGCGCGAAGGCCTCGGGAGAAGGAGCATAACGAATTCACCCGGCTGAATGGACGTAACAAGCGCATCAGGGACCCCGCTTTCAATCTCGTGCAACGTCTGCGCCAGTTCGGCGAAGAGGCGGCGGCGCTCGTGCACGTCGAGGCTGAAGCTCGCCCGCGCGGTCGGGTCAAGCTGGACCACAAGGGCTACGGTCGGCAGACCCCGCAGACCCAGCGCGGCTGCCTGAGCCCGAGCCTCCTCTTCCGAGAAACCGCCCTCGCTCAGCAGCGTCTCGGCAAGATCGCGTTCCTGATACTGCCGCATCCGGCCCATCTGCTTTTCCTGATAGGCGAGGTCGGCCATGCTCTCCCACATGTCGGAAAGCGTTCGAGCCGTCTGTTCACACCGGCCGGCCAGGCGCGCGATCTGCTCGTCGTCAAGGACAGCGAGTTCGCGAAAGGCTTCCTCCATATCCCCGCGTTGGAGCCCGGGAATGTCCCCGATTCGTTCCCAAACCTCTGCAAAAGAGCGAGCGGATTTGCCTTTCGCCAGGAACTGGCCGAGGCAAATCACCCCTACGTAGTTGCCATGAACAACGATGGGCGCCATGATGTCGGTCAGTCCTGCATGACACTCGGCGATCTGCAGACGTTTCGTACCGGCCGCACGCTGGATCATGCGTACGTCGCATGCCATGCACCGCCGAAACCCAGCCTCGTTCTTCCGCATCAGAGAGCAGAATCGCTTGGTCCTTTCAATCGAGGCCACCAATTCATGATCGCCGGGAAAATCCGTCCAGAGCCGAGCCTCGAGGGAAAGGCCGTCAAGCGCCTCGCGCACATTCTCACGCCGGAAAAACACTCCGCCCCCTCCCACGCCGGTGCTGTCGCAAATAAGCGCCACATACTCCTTGAGAAAACTGAACGTGGGCTCGAGATGCCTCTTGAGTCGGGACATCACCGCGCGCGGATCGGCTGTACTCGGGCCGCCGGCATCGCCCATTCGGTTCTTGACGAGGAAAGACCGGCTGCGGCCGAGTCTGGCCTCGTTCATGAATCATTCCCTTGCATGGTCCTGCATTTGTTTGAGAAGTTTCCAGCAGCCCTGCGTCTATTTGCAGGCATCCTACTGCCCGCTAGGGTGGAAAAACAATGGCCGGACAGGTCAAAAAGCCGTTCGCGAACCTTATCGGCAAACTAAAAACCTATCCTGCAAAACCCTGAAACCCTGCCTATGCTTAAATACATCTGCTTCTCCAAAAGGTTTTGCACTCTCGACCGCCTCGCAACGGAGGGGCAGAATGCACATTGGGGAAGCAAAAGACGCCTTGTGTGGGTATGTGTATGGAATCGTATCGGAACCAGAGGAGACCACTCATGAAAAAGAGAACGACAGGATTCACCCTAATCGA
>CAZBQH010000448.1:0-8782 GCA_964493915.1 uncultured Nitrospiraceae bacterium | reverse complement strand
GCCGCGAGCACATCGCTCACTTGCTTTTTGGTCAAGCCTGTCTTCTCAGCCAACGCGGCCACAATCTGCGCTTTCGTTTTTGCTCTGGGTTTCCCGTTCACTTTTTCGCCGCTTTCTTGGCAGGCGCTTTTCCCGCTTGCGTCTTGCTCTGGCTTAGGCCTTCTTAGCCGAGGCTTTCTTAGCCGAGGCTTTCTTAGCCGGCGCCTTTTTGGCGGGGGCCTTCTTGGCAGGCGCCTTCTTAGCCGGGGCCTTCTTGGCGGGCGCCTTCTTCGCGGGCGCCTTCTTTACCTTGCCGGCCGGCTGCTTCTTTTTAGTCGTTTTCGCCTTCACCTTGGTCTCCTTCTTTGCTGGGCTTTTCCCCTTTCCGCTTGCTTTCTTCGAGACTGCCATTGCTTTTCTCCTTGTTTGAAACAGCTAACCCTTTTCATAGTTTACACTAGATGTAGTAGGATCGCAAGAGCATCCTGCAATATGTTGAATGCTTCCTCGGCGCCGCAGACTTCGGTCCCTTTAACAAGTCGTAACGAAATGTAGACACCCTTTTAAAAGAGTGAGAGCCTTTTAGTCTTTAGGTACGCGTCAATAGCTTTGTAATAGAAGGCAGCCAAGCAACCTTTCCGGTGTTTTGGTGTTCAACTGTTCAGTAGCACAAGGGAAACGACAAAACGTGAATGGAGAATGCGTAGGATGCCTATCAAAAAGAAGATCGTGCCGATTTGTGTGCTGTTCAGCCTGATTGCAGCTCTCGCATGGGCACAGAACGACCCGCCTTTGCGCGCACCGCAAGTTGATGTTGACGAAGACGGCAGTGTGAACGCGATTGACGTGCAGCAAGTCATCAATGGCGCCTTGGGCTTAGGGGAAACGGGTCTCGAGACGCCGCGACAAGCAGTGCGCTTGCCGGTCCGGCGATACGTCGTAGCTGCGCCGCGGGGCACTGTCGCCGTGCCAAGCAGCTTGCCCGTACTGGATCCCGAAGCGGAGGCCCTCGACGAAGCGCCTGAGGAGGCGTGTTGTCCAATTGTTGGCGCTGCTTACAACTTCCCGCGCGATAACGGGAAGATCCTGGTGCGCCGTGGAACAATCCTCATCTTCTTGCTCGGCCGGAACGCGGAAGCTGTCTGGTACGACAAAGCCTGCGGCGCCATCGCCACACGGCTCAGGGTAGAGATGAAACCCTTTGATGGGAACGACAGCCAGTGGATTCTCATCGGAGAAGACGGCGCCGGCGCCAAGCGTTGTGGCCCGAGCGTTGGCCGGGCCAAGGTGGGAGTGCGCCATCGGTTCACAGAGCCGGGTCTATACCTTGTCCGTGCTTCCGTTGCGACTTGGGCTATTCCACTGCAAGTTGTGACGCCGGAGGCCGTCGATGACGAGGCCGCCCCGTTGCCGGGCTGCGCCGGTCGGGCGTTCAACGAGGTCTATATTGTGGTGCGGGTGATCGCTCCTGATGCTGAACCGCAGCCGGAAGAGCTCGACTGGCAGGAAGTGCCGCCCGATGTGGAAGAACTCCACGAAGGCGAGCTGCCCCATGACCTTGAGCAGCTCCAGGCCCAAGGCTTGCTTGATTGATCGTTACATCTCTCTGATTTGAGGGGAAGGACTTCTCTGCAAAGAGGAGTCCTTGCCCAGGTGGTGTGGGCACGCAGAAACAGTGGTGGATGGCAGGCGTGATTGGGAGCGCCTCGAAAAGGGCTTATATGTTGTCAGCCTGACCAGAGGCCAAGGCGAACCCTTGTGTCTCACGGCTTCCGTTCGTCGAAGGGCCTATGAAAGAAGGCGCGGATCCCGACCCAGAATCCTATCTGGAAGTGGCCTTGTTTTCAGGGCAGGGGGGGTCCTTTCTGCTTAGAGCAGCGTACCGGTCAGTGCGGCGGCGCTCATTCGAAGGTGATGTGAAGTGTCTGGCATGATTCGGCGCGGACGCCTACTGCGCCGCGCAATGCTGGAAAAGTCTGCAGAACCGCGTCGCGGCCGTCGTCATACGCCGCGTGGGTCGGTGCACCCTCATCAAGGGGGACAACCACTTCGACCCCGTAGCGCCAGGGCGGGTCGATCTTCATCCAAACGTCTGCCCGGCCCCGGCTCTCCGCTTGTATGCTCAAATCCAAACGCTGGGCTGGCGTGCCCGGCAACAGCAGACCCTCGAGCGCGAGGTTGCGTCCCCACAAGTCTTGTGGAATGTGGGGAAACACGCGCAGCCGGCCCTCGATCAGGTCTACATCAACGCCAAACAAGTGTTCCACAACCGCTTGGATGTACTGCGAGGCGGACCAGCCGTAACGTTGCACGCCTTCGCCCGAGCCGGTGCTCGGGACAAGGAACTCCGCATAACGGCCGTTGAACGCCTTGATAGTCGCCCAAGTCAGTTCGGCCGCGAGCGCATGCCGTCCCGCGTCCTCGAGTCCGGCGATGATGGGGAGGTTGCGCATCGTCCAGACGTCGCCAAACCACGCGCGTCCGTCGTAAGGACCTTCCGCTTCGACGTATTCCGTGTCCGTTCGCGCAAGACTTGTGACCGGCAACGTCCCCCAGTTGAACAAGGCAGGGTCGGTAAGGAGGCCGCAGAGTCTGTCGACCCGATCGTCGGGGACAATCCCGGCGCGCAGCGGGTCGAAGGTTGTGCACAACAATTGCGGCGTGTGTCGTTTTTGGCGCAGGTCATAGTTAAGGTATGCCTGTTGCTCCGGCGACCAAAGCGTCTCGTTGATTGCCCGCCGCAACGTTTCGAAGTCTTCCTCATGAGTTCGCGCGGCCTCGTCGCGGCCGAGGCCCCGCGCTAATTGTGCCGCGTTCAGGCAGCCGACGGCTACGGCAACGTTGAGGTCGACCGGAGCGAGGCGCTGGGGCTCAGAGGGATGCTGACCGAGAGATTCTTCGAAGACCCCGGTCACGAGTCCGGTGTCGAGATTGCGTTTGACCGGCGACAGCCAATAGTTGAGGTATGCATGCATCGAATCGTGGATGGCCGCACGCAATCGGCTGTCGTCAGTGCGCCGAGCCACGTCGTAAGCCGCCTCGAAATAGCGGGGCAGACTACTCAACTCGCCCACTTGGCCGCGGATGGGCGAGGCACCGTAGAGGTCAATGCGGCCGTCAGGGTTTTGCCGTTGGACCCCCGCAAAACCTCGCATCACGTCCTCGGCGAAGGTTTGGTTAGCCCATTTCGCCCCAGCAAGGTTCAGGCTTGTGTCAAGGGCCCACCAACACGGTCCATAGGCGCCCCCAGGACCCATGAACGGAAAGGAAAACCCGTAGGCAGGCACATCCGTTACAAGGCATTCGTCCAGTACAGTGAACGCATCCTGGAACTCCGCCTGCGCGATTCCCGGGAGAGTAAGACGGGGCACAACCGCCGGACTGCATACATCCGGCCGGGGCGGCGCCGGTTCAGGCGCACCCCGGGCGATGGCAATCTTGTCGAACCAGATGTCGCCGCGCCAACGGAGCAAGGCAGGCTGGATCACGATACGGTCGATCGTGCCGGACCACCGCCCGTCCACGTTGCAAACCACGTCCTGCCACTCGCCTGAATCGGGTTCCATGGTAAACCGAACTGCTACCGAAAGGCGTTCCGGCTGCTCGATGGTCCGGCAGTACACCAAGCCGTCGGTCTCCGGCGAACGGTTCAAAAGCCGGAGCCGTATCTTTGTCGCCTGCGCCGCTGGAAGGTTCAGGCCCGCGGGCGACTCGAGGCTCGGCGGCGTCCCCACGGGCCATACCCATGGACCCCACAATTCCGCAGCCGTGAGCAAGGAGGCGGGCGTCGGCTGCCCGGCTTGCGCCTCGCTGCGGCGGATTGTTACGCGGAGACATCCGCCCTCGATGCCGCCGGCGAGACTCTCCGGGATGCTCCATCCTTGCGAGTCGCGTGAGCGGTCAAAGTCCCACTGGCGCAATACGTTCAGCTCGGTTTCTGTTTCCACGTGAGACTCCTCCGATCCTCGAGCTGTCCAGCCGCAGAGAAGCAACGCCACGATGCAGTAGACCTGAAAGCGTTGCTTGCGCGCCGGACGCGGACGTGCATTGGACCACGGGCGGTTCATCTCCTCCAAGGCAGTGTCTCCTCACGATCGGACTCTTCTGTTCTTGGGTGTTCGACACAAGCGTTGCCGATCAAGGCCAGGGCCGTACCGGCGGCAGTCGCGGCGTAGATGGACTGCACGCACAGTAGGGACTCTATCGACTGGGCGGACTGCTAGCGCGCTCCCTCCAGCCTACCCTTTTCCTCCCCATGCCGTCCATCTTATCCATATTGTCAATCTTCTTGCCTGCGGCAATCGCTGAACCGATGTGCATGGTATGGAGAATTCAACCGGTCGGCGCCTTCCGCTGAACATACACACGCCGCTGGTAGACGGCGGCATCTTGGCAGGCGCCGCACCTGCCAACCCTTCGGATCACCAAGGATGCCGGCCCGGAATGCAAAGCCCTTGCATCGGGGAAAGCCAGGAAGAAATATCTTAGATGAGCGGAACAAGGTTTCGTCTTCCTCCTTGCATGGGCGCCCGCAGTAACACAACGATTGCAGTTCCCAACAGGGGAATCTGGGAATCGACATGCGGCAGGCCGATCGCTTCAGCGCAGAAAGGCGACAGTCCCTACGAACTCGCTGCCGGCTCACTAGACGAACTAAGGCCCGGAGCAACCGGAATCATACAAAGGTGAAACCAAAACATTCTATCAATTCTGCCGCCCTTGTGCCACACTAGACACTGGTTCGAGCATCTGTTCGACTCCATTGCTTCGAGTCGGACAGGGGCAGGGGCGGCCCGCCCAAGTCTTAACTCGCTGAAGCGTCGCTGCCCCAGGGAAGGGGTTGTCTGTATTAGCTTTTCTATGGTGTGATGTGACTGTGGGTTCATCCGTAGCGAGCGTTGCATTATGAAACGCCTGCGGGAAATCACAACTCGGGGAAGAGGAGAAAAAAGAAATGAATCAGAAGCTCTTGATAAAAACAGTGATCCTGACAGTGCTGGTGATGGGCTATCCAGGAATGGCATGGGGGCAAGATCTGGATGTCAACATCTTGGCCGACGGTGATTTCGAATCCGGCAGCAATGGCGACGGCTGGATCCTATTCACGGACCAAGGCCTGACTTCTTGCGGAGGCACGGCGTTCTCGATAACCAACACCGCCGCCCACGGGGGGGCGATGGCTCTCGAATTCGGTCCCATCGGGTTCGGAAGCTGGGACACAGACTGCGAAACCGCGGCAGACAATTGGGGAGACTGGGTGTGCAAACTGCTCACTTTTCCCGAGGAGGCTGTCGCTATAACCTTCAGCGGCTGGATAAACGTGGAGAGTTTCGAGGCCGGCATCCCCGTGCATGCGACCGTTCTTGACAATTCAGACGGCGTTCCTGAAATAGGTGAGGAGTATATCGGAGGAGATCCGGGCTGGCAATGGTTCGAGGTGGTCTACGAGTTGACCGAGGATGCCCGGAACAGCTACAAAGCTGCCGCGCCAGGCATCATTCCCGGCGGCAATTTCGGCGTCGCCAGCGATGGGTATACGGGAACGGTGTTTCTTGACGACGTCTCGATTGTGTACAACAGCATTCTGGCCGACGCCGATACGGACGGCGACGGATTAACGGACGGCGAGGAGCTGGAGCTTGGAACGGATCCGAACAATCCGGACACCGACGGCGACGGCAGTTCAGACGGCGCCGAGGTGGCCGTGGGTTCAGATCCCTTGGACCCAGGTAGTGACCTGCCAGTCGCGGGTCTCCTGGGCATTACCCTGTTGGCGGGTGCGTGCATCGTGGGTGGCATCGCCGCAGTCCGGCGCAGGAAGAGTTAACGCTTCGAAAAAACCTGACGAAAACCTGGGAGAGGCCGTCACAAACGGTGGAACGTCCTCTCCCTACATTAAGATGTAGACTCCCGCCGGCGCACCCGTTTTGCGTTGGTCGCCACCGTCCGCAGCTTTGCTCTTCTCGTTGCAGGGAACCGCAACTCCTGGATGCCCTATCCGCATGAAATGCTTACATACAGGCCTTTTGCAAGGCAACCCGTTTCTTGCAGACTAGACATACCAGTGCGCTAGGAACAGAAGGACTTTCATGGTCGCGATTGATATCGATCGGCGCTTTGTTATCATCGGGATCCTTGTGGTTGTGATCCTAGCGCCGGCAATCTTCTGGAGTATGCAAGCGCGTGGGGTCAAGCCCGAGTTCGTCCAAGCCTTGCGAGAGAACAAGGTAACGGGGCTCCCCATCAACTTGCAGGGAAAGACATGGAGCGAGGCGGAGCTAGCCTCGGTGTATGTACGCAAGGTCCCGCGCGGCGCAGGACAAGAGCAATCGATCCCGCGCGCGATTCACACGCGGGGCGACTATACGTTGTCGAGCTCGCGCTATACCTACCAAGGCACAATCAATGACGGAGCGACTGGCGTGAAGCATGTTTTCGGCCGTCTCCGCAGACAGCCTGGGACATGGCGGTATGAAGGGATTCACCCGGACTCGGCCGAAAAGCATATACAGCGCCGCCAGCAGCAGCTTGATGCGATCAAACGGCAACAAGAAGCCGTTGGTCCATCCAGTCCGTAACGTGCCGCGTACGTTTCTATTCTAGGCCGGACGCCTCATGTCTTTCGGATTCGCGGTGGGCCTGTCCGGTCTACGCCTGATCAAGGTTTATCCAGATTTGACTCACTTTTGCCCGTGTTGCGGTTCCGCGCATGAGGGGTATGGGGAAATCGAAAAACGTAAGTCTTTCCAAATTGACACTTTGGTGAAGCTATGAATACGGCGCATTTCTTGCTTACCTCCTTTTGCAGTCTCTGCGACGGCTAACTGTCTTGCAAGCAAGTCGAGCCAGTGGACGTCAACCGCTAAAGGAGTACTCTCATGGCAACAAGGATGCGCAGAGGGGGAGTCGTCACGGCGTTTGTTTGCGTCGTGTCTATCGCTTGGTCGCTGGGCGCGTACGCCACGGTCATCCCGCCGGAGGACCTCGGGCCCACTCAAGGAGGTGGGACGGCTGGCCCGGAACGCGGCCCGAACTGCTGGAACGTGAGCGTGTTAGACCCCAACCCCGCGATCTGGATGAACAGCTGCCCGTGGCTTGACACGGCGTTGGCCGGCGCGGGCTACACGGAAGATGCGGGATGGTACTTCCGCTACGAGGACACGGACGGAACCGATTTTGAGCTTAATGGCCAGTTCGACCTCCGGGATTATTTCCCCTGGGTGGTTGACGAGCCCAGCGTCGACGCAGCCAACGGGAGCACGTACGGCGGGCGCGCGCAATACCAGAACGTGGACCGCGGCGGGGCTGTATTTGGTCTCGAATACACGCCCGTGGCAGATGATCCGACCGCGAACCTGCATTGGGTTCAGGCCATCCACTCGAGGTATGGCGACGAAGAATACACGACGCGTTTGGACCGGGTTGTGGGCAGTACTACGCCGTGGTACGACGAACTCGGCGCCGCCGGCGTTACCGCGGGCGGAACGGCTTGGTTTCTCGACATCCCGAGTACGCCGTGCCGCGTGCTCTGCGACTACGGCTCCGATGTGGAGTTCCAGGTCTTCCTCGCGGTAGACAACACGATCGAGGACGCTCAGGGCAATATAGACCACGTAGTTGACCTCTATGAAGGCATCTGGTGGGGCTACGAATACGCCTGCATGGTGGTGCCCGAACCGGCGTCCCTTGTGCTGATCGGCATCGGCCTTGGCGCCATTGCCCTACGCCGCTACAGATTCCGCTTATAGTCCTTTGTGAACACGCAGGGGGCCAGGGCCAAACCCCTGCCCCCCTGCAATGCTCCCCGTAAGGTTCCCCGAAACGGACTGCTCGACCTGTCGCCTGGAGGGCGTCTGATTGGGAAAGGTCGATAAGGACGGGGGCCTGAGCGTTTATTTTACCCCGCTCATTTTTCGCTTGACAGGACGGAAGTATCGAGAGTATAGTTGTGCTGAATGGATTCAACGATGCTTGGAATGAGCCGCCGATTTGGTTGTTTTTTGCAGAATTTTGCGGACGTGTCCTGGAAGAATCGATTCAACAGAAGAGCAGAACGGAAGGGTAGGAAGCAACTATGCGGGTTACGCTGCTCGACATCGCCCGACTCGCCGGCGTGTCTCGGACCACCGCTTCCTATGTTTTGAGCGGCAAGGGCCGGCAATACCGTGTAAGCGCAGAGACCATCCGCCGTGTGCAGGCGGTCGCCCGGAAACATGGCTACGTTCCGAACCGGGCGGCGGCGGCGCTTCGCGAGGGCCGTCACCATCTGATTGCAATGCTGGCGCCCCACTTCTCAGAATTCTGGGCGGACTTTCTAGCAGATATTGAGACTCGTGTCGACGCCTATGGCTACCAAGTGCTTTTCGGCAGCACGTTCAACCAGCCCGACCGAGAAGCACGGTATATCGAAGGGCTTTTGGCCCGCCGGGTGGATGGGGTCATTGTGGTGCCCATCGACATTCAGGCGCCCCATCTCCAGACGCTGCTCCGCAATCGCGTCCCGACCGTGTTCTTTTGCCGGAGGGCCGGGTCGACGCTGCCCGCCTCGTTCATCAGCTTTGACGACGAACAGACAGGCTACCTCGCCGCAAAACACCTGCTCGATCTTGGTTGCCGGCGGCCGGTGTTCTGCTCTTCACTTTTCTATACCCAGGCGCCGTACCTCCGGATTATTTTCGAGGCCCGGTTAGCCGGTTTCACACGGGCCTTAAGAGAGCGTTTCCCGAACGCCGACCCCGAGGTCTTGCTGCTTGCTGACGAGATAGACGGGGACAGAGAAGACGTCTTGGACCGATTTACACGC